>JAUXDH010000111.1 GCA_030618545.1 Chlorobiota bacterium | reverse complement strand
AAGGTGAATTTACTCTCCCGAATCAATGAGAACAGTTCCACCGATCCCTGGTTTTTTACCAACACTTCATCTATACCAATCAATATCCTTGAAACAGCAGCAGGTCTTGAAGGCAAGATCCTTGGATTCCACTTTTACAATCCTCCTGCTGTGCAACGACTTGTGGAATTGATTACAACAGATATGACAGGTGAAGATGTCATTGGTTTTGCAAAACAATACGCGAAAAACCTGAGAAAGATTATCGTGCCATCGAACGACCATGCCGGATTTATTGGTAATGGCCATTTCATGAGGGATGCCATCCATGGATTGAATGAAGCGGAGGCCCTTGCAAAAGAGAAAGATATTCCGCTCTACAAAGCCATTTATATGGTGAACAAAGTATCCCAGGATTACCTTGTCCGCCCAATGGGGATTTTTCAACTGATAGATTATGTAGGAGTTGATGTGGTAAGTTTTATCATGAGCGTGATGAATCCGTATCACGATGATGAAGAGATCAGCCACCACCTGTTAGCAAAGATGCTGGAACAGGGAGTAAAAGGAGGGCAGTATTCAAGTGGCGCCCAGAAGGATGGATTCCTTAAATATAAAGGCGGCAGGTTTACATCGGTTTGGGATATGCATAAGCAGGAATATGTGGATGTGGAAACTTTCAGTGAAGAATGTGACGACATGCTTGGAAGCCTGCCCGATTCTGCAGTTGCATGGAAGGCCATTCTGAGGGACAGGAACAAGGAAGCCCTCGTTGAAGCCTTCGTCAAAGACCTTAAAGAAATGAGCGATCTGGGGGCCATCCTTGCCATCAGATACGGGCGTCGGTCAAAAGAAATCGGTGAAGGTTTGGTAGGAAGAAATGTAGCGCAAAATGCCGAAGACGTAAATACGGTAATGCTCACCGGTTTTTTCCATGCCTATGGTCCGGTAAATAACTTTTTTGACTAAAAAATTGAAATCATGAAAAAACTGAGAAGAAAAGTATATATGACCGGCGGTTACAATACTGTTTCATTAGGTACAGGCCGCAGGGAATTCCACCCGAAAAAATCCCGGCCCGGCCTGGAACATTATATCAGCGAAGCCGGTAAAGGAGTACTTGAACAAATTGGTGGCGCCGACAATGTCGATGAATCCGTAATTGGAAACTTTATGGCAGCACGGTTCAACAGGCAGGCCAACATGCCTGGTTTTGTTCCCATGATCGATGAAAAACTGCAGTGGAAGCCCGCCAGCAGTGTTGAGGGGGCATGTGGCTCCGGCGGACTTGCATTGATGTATGGGATCCGTTCGGTGCTTGCCGAAACAGCAGAGGTGGTCCTGACACTGGGTGTTGAGGTTCAAAATACGGTTAAAGCAATTTATGGGGCGGATATCCTTGCGGGAGCAGGATGGTATCAAAAGAGAAAACAAGGCCATGCTTATTTTTTCCCTGGCCAGTTCAGTGATCGTGCCGGAGCTTATTATGAAAAATACGGATACGACAAGGCCAGGAAAGGAATGGCCAAATGGTTTGCGAATGCGATGGAAAATGCCAGGCTTGATCCTACAGCCCAGGAATACCACAACACCACTCCTGATCCGGAGGCGGTAGCGTTAAAAATGAAACCCAATGGCGCTGCATTTGTCGACAACCTGACTGTATTGGATTGTTCCAAAGTATCCGACGGAGCTTCCGGTATTGCTATTTGCTCAGAAGAAGGATTAGCAAAAATAGGCGTTGACAAAAAAGATGCCGTTGAGGTAATAGGTTTTGGTCATGTGATCCGGAACATCACTGATGATCCGGCTGATCCCACTGAAGTGGTTGCTATTAAAAAAGCAGCACACCAGGCCCTGGAAAGTGCAGGGGTAACTATTGATCAGATTGGCACCATCGAAACGCATGACTGCTTCACCATTGCGGGAATTCTCGCAGTTGAAGCCCTGGGACTCGCAGCCAGAGGCGAAGGCGCTGACTGGGTAGCTGAAGGAAATACCTCAAGGGATGGACACCTGCCAATGAATACAACAGGTGGACTGATAGGATGGGGCCACCCCACCGGCGCCACGGGAGTACACCAGGCAGTTACCATCTGGCAGCAGCTCACAGGCAAAGCCGGGAAAGCACAAATTGAAATTGCAGATGATCGGCCTTATGGCATGACTATCAATATGGGTGGTGATGATGTAACTGTTGTTGCTGTCGTTTATAAACGAGGATAGTAAAAAAGAGCCTCCTGTTTTCCGCATTGGGACACCCATATTAAAGAATTGTTCAAATTGCAACTGGTTTCTCCGGAAGTAATTCTTATCTGTCTTTAATCAAGTTGGTCTACCGCAAAGCACCAAAGGTGCGTAAATCAATAGCCCCGAGAGCCCGCCTGCCGGCCAGGCAGGTAGCTCGGGGTCTAATATCAAAAATGATCACACAGCCCCATCGGGGCGCAATCATTAATTTGGATAAAAAGGTACATTTCGCACCTTTGGCGCTTTGGTTGATTGATCTAATAATCTCCGGGCTGCAACCCGGAGCTGTTGATAGTCGCCCCCTTGGGGCTTTCTCAATTTATTCTCAAGCTATTATTGAATATAGGACACCCAATTTTGTAAAACAAATAAATCTAATTCACTGTCGTACTGTAAATTAAAAAGTATAAAAATTTAATCCCGGCAAAGGTGCGGAAAACAGGAAAAAGAGTCTGAAAAAAAAAGGGCCCCGTACAGGGCCCCTTTTTTTTGAAATAGTTCACAGTGTTTACTGCACATTCAATTTCTCGGTTCTTATACCTTCCGATGTCTGCCAACGAATTAGGTATATTCCCTTTTATCGAACACTGAGTTTTTCAACTTTACTGCCTTTCTCTGTATCCAGGCGGATCATGTACATGCCTGTTTCAAGGAAATCAATGTTGAGATCAATATTGTTCTGATCCAAAGCCATCTCATAAACCTTTTGTCCGTTAAGGCTGAAAATACTGATGTTTTTCAGTTTGCTTTCTGATTCAATGGTTAGCCGGTCAACAGCAGGGTTTGGATAGATCCTTGAGTATTGGTCACCCATTTCGGCTATGCCTACAATTTGTCCCAGATCAACTGAGTAAGCATTCAATACTTCTTTGGTGTCATTGTCCTGGATGAAAGCAATCAGTTCACAATTATCAATGTCATAGGTATCCGGAACTTCAACGGTGAAATTGAAATCCTGGGTATCACCTATATTTTCCATTGTAATTGGCGTTCCATTTTCATTCGGATACATTTCACGCAAAACAAAATTTATCTCATCCAAACCAAACCAGGATTCCGGAATATGGGATTCAGTAAGAGCTAGCTGGAGAACCATATCACTGCTTTCGTAAGTCCAGAGTTGTTCGGAGGAAATGTTCACATCAAATGAGTACCCTCTTACATCCATGGCAGCATCCATTTCCAGATCATACAAAGAAGGGGTTTCAATACGATCTTCATAAATCGGCAGGTACACATCAAATAAACTTTGTGTTTGTGAACCACCTACGTATACATCAATTCCGTCAAAAACAGAAGTTGGATAACCGGCGACACTGTAATAGGAATCACGACTTACCGAATAATCATTCTGATAGTCATCACCTATATGAAACTCCATTACTGATACTTCGTATCCACCTTCAACAAGGTCGTCAGCGCCCATTGCCGATCCCGGGCAATACTGGCACCAGGTTCCTGTGGCAATTTCAAGAAGTACTTTTGATCTTTCAGTGCCACCCTCAACTTCTACATCAATTTCGTTTGTAGCCTGTGAAAGACCGTTAGGAATGTAGTAAGCCTTTACAGTGTAGGTGTAAGTACCCGGGAACTCAATCTCATCATCAAAGAAGTTATCAGCGGTTTCACCTAATAGCTTGCCATTGCGGAAAACATAATAACTGTCCGGGGTATCGTTTGCTGGCGCATCCCAGGTCAGAGCAACAGTTGATCCATCAACATTTGCTTCCAGGTTTGCAGGAGCCTCCAGCAAAGGCATATCCTCGTACAGTACATCGTCCATATAGAAATCCGGAGTGCCTGTCTCATCCCAGGCATAGATGTTCATGGCGCCCAACTGCAATGCGACCGGATCACCGAAAGTACCCAGTGTCCACTGATAGCCAATCAGGTATTCGCCATCGTTCACAAAAACTTCTGCCCAGTCATTATCCAGGTCAACATAGTTCTCAATTAAGGTCCACTCATCATATTCATATGTGAAGGTTGCAGCATCACCGGTTCCGGCATCAATATGTCCATACCCATCTGTGTCGAAAAATACCTGCAAACCCCATTCACTGTTGGAGCCGGCAAAACTTGTAAGTAAATTGTAATACGCGACTTTACCATCAGGGATATAAATCCTGAAACTCACTTTATACCTTCCATCTGTTTTATCTCCTAACTTTAAAACAGCATCATTTCCGCTAACAACATTAACGGAATTAGAAGGGGTATTGGAGTAAGTATCCGAAATAAGCGGATCTTCAGAGCTTCCCGGGGTTTCGGACCATGTGGTCCACGGATCACCAGCCTCCAGCGCAACGCCCTGCCCGACAGTGTAAGAGTCAAAATTGTCTTCAAACAGTGTAGTTTGTGCTTGCAATCCAAAAGCTGCAAAAACAAAAAACAAAACAGCAATGTAAATTCTTCTCATAATAAATGGTATTAATTAATTAATAAGTGATAAAATTTCGGTAAATATCTAAAATTCTGACAAACTTCTGCATTAAAAAAAATCAGTTAAAAACTTATCTGTCTGCGACCCTTCAATATTTTGTTTGTCATTAATATTGCGTTGATGGAGATACATTACCGTAAGCCGTGCAGATAGATATACACAAAGATATAATAGAAAAGAGTATAAAAGGCAATAGCAAAGCGCAATACCGCCTTTACCAATTGTATTCAAAAGCTATGTATAACACGTGCTACAGAATGATGAACGACCGTATGGAAGCAGAGGATTTGCTGCAGGAGGCTTTTACAGAGGCATTTATGAAGCTGGATTCATTCAGATATGAGTCCACATTTGGTGCATGGCTTAAGAGGATAGTGATTAACAAATGCATCAATGAAATAAAACGCAGAAAAGCAGATCTGAAATTTGTAGAGGATATGTCGATGTACAATCAAAGAGAGGACATGGAAGATGTGAAAGCCGGGTTAAAAGTGAATGAGATCAAAAGCGCTATGGAACACCTGCCCGACGGCAGCAGGGTGATTTTTTCACTTTACCTGATTGAGGGCTACGACCACAAGGAGATTGCTCAGATTTTGAATGTGAGCGAATCAAACTCTAAATCGCAATACATGCGTGCAAAAAGAAAAGTTAAAGAAATCCTGGAAGGAGGAATGGAATATGAAAACTGATAAGCTGGAAAAATTCATTGTCGATCACAGGGACGAGTTTGATGACCTGGAGCCAAATCCGGCCATCTGGCAAAAGATCGAAAAGAGACAGCCCAAAAATGTTGAACTGAACTGGACCAGAATTCTGGTAAGGGTGGCTGCAGTTGTGGTCATCTTCGTATCGTCGTACATCTTTTTCGATTATTTAAACAATTGGCAGGGAGATGTAGTTCTGACCGAATCTGAAATTCCTGACCCGGAGGATACCCGAATATACCGGGATCTGATCGAAGCAGAGTATTACTACTCATCACAAATCGAATATCAAAAAGAAGAGTTTTACCGTTTGGCCGGCAGCAATTCAGCTCTTCGTGACGAGATCAACATCGAGTTGTCTGATCTCGACAGAATATACCGTGAATTAAAAGAAGACTTAAAAGATAATGCTGACAACGAAGAGGTAGTTGTGGCCATGATACAGAATTACCGCCTGAAACTGGAAATTCTCGAGGAGATCCTTATCCAGTTAAAGCCGGCAAATGAAAATAAAATGGACTATGAAAATGAGAGTGTTAATATGTAGTCTTGTCCTGTTTATTGCCCTGAGCGGGTATAATATTTATGGACAAACTATTGAGAAAAGCCGGCGTGTAACCGAAACGTTTAAGCTTGGACCTGATACTGAGATCGAGGTAATGAACAAGTATGGGAACATACATGTCATTCCCTGGGATAAAGATTCGGTTCGGTTCGACATTGAACTTATGGTGAAAGGCACTAAACAATCAAGGGTCGATAAATCATTTGATTTTATTGAGTTTGATTTTAAAACTTCAAAATATTATGTCATCGCGCAGACTTTGTTTGCCGGAAAGAGCAGCTTCTGGAGTGATGTTTCTGACCTGACCGGCGCTGTGTTTAACAGCAGTACAAAAACTAAAATCGACTATACGGTGTACCTTCCTGCCGATGTAACCCTAAAATTATTCAACAAGTACGGTAATATCTACACAACAGATCACTCAGGTGATATTGAAATCGAACTATCCAACGGAGACCTCAAAGCGCATCATTTTTCCGGCAAGTCAAATATGACCATAGAGTTTGGCAATGCCAACATAAAACAAGTGGACGATGGTATGCTTAAAATCAACTATGGTGAACTACAGATTGAATCTGCTGGAAACCTTAGCATTGAAAGCAAATCTTCCAGATTTTTTATCGACGAAGTTGACGACTTTGATATCAATTCAAAAAGGGATAAGTTTTACCTGAAAAAGGTGGGATTCATTTACGGAATAACAAACTTCACGCTGATCGAAGCTGACCTGGTAGACGAAAAGGTAAGTTTAACCACAAAATATGGTGATGTCGATTTAATGAGTTTTTCGGACAATGTTGAAAAAATCAACATCAATTCTGAAAATACCGATGTCATACTTCATTTCACAGACCCAAAGCAATATGACATGGATTTCCTTATAGATAAAGATACCCAGGTGATGTACTCTGCAGATATTACCAATATCATCTCACGACAATTAGAGGGTGGAGAAAAGCTGATAGAAGTAAAGTGCATCGTTGGTAACAACAGCTCACAAATAGTACCGGTAAAACTGGATAGCCGTGGGGGAACGATCTCGCTAAAATTGAAATGAATGCAACTTTATTAATGAAATACTGCAACACTTGGCATAAACAAATGTCTTTTCTAAAGAAATAAACAATTAAGAAGATGAAGAAATACACAATAATAATTCTCGTACTTTTTTCCGCGGCCTTTTTGTTGACCACCGGCTGCCAAAAATATTTCAAGATATCAGGCAACAGCCAGGTTACTTCTGAATCCAGGACACTGGTCTCTTTTGACAAAGTAGAAAACAACGGAACCTTTAATGTATACATCAGACAGGATTCAATGTTTAGTGCTACAGTTGAAGCTGAGTCAAACCTGATACCATATATCCGCACCCGCGTCAATGGAAACACCCTGATCATTGATACACGCGAAAACCTGCAGAATCATTCCCCGATGAATGTTTATGTAACCACACCCATCATCCAGGGAGCTTACCTGAATGGATCAGGTACAGTAAGGCTTGACAGCCTCGACACCGAATATCTTGAAGTTGTTTTAAGCGGATCCGGGCTTATGTCAGGATATGCAGATGCCAGCTCACTTATCACAAGGATCAGCGGTTCGGGCAGCATTAACATGGAAGCTTATTCCAATTCCTGCAGTGCTATAATCAGTGGATCAGGTGATATCGATCTTATTGGTGAAACCCTGAATGGAAATTTTTCCATCAGCGGTTCGGGAAATATCCGCTCATATAACTTTCAACAAAAAGAATGTATTGCCCAAATCAGTGGATCAGGTAGCATGTACGTGAATGTTACAGATTATCTGAGTGTAACAATTTCTGGCAGCGGATCAGTATTTTACATTGGTGAGCCAAGTTTAAATGTCAAAATAACCGGTTCGGGCCGGGTGATCAAGCAATAAACCACATACAGCCACTATTTATGAAAAACGCAGCACTCATAATTACCATTTTGATGTTTACCCTGTCTGCCCGGGCCCAGATGTTTGAGAAGCAGATAGGCTTAAGATTGGGAGTTACTCCGGGAATTACAGGGAAAATTATCAAAAATGACAGGGCAGCCATCGAAGGTATCCTGGGATTTCGTAACGGCGGGATCCAACTCTATGGATTGGTCGAATCCTATCATCCATTAATCAAAACCAATAAACACAAATGGATGATGTATTTCGGCGGTGGCGGACACCTTGGTTACATCAACGGTTACAACCGGGTAAGGAGATGGAGCAATACGAGTGGTTATTATTATGAAGAACAGCGAATTGCAGGACCGGTTTTCGGCCTTGATGGAGTGATCGGTACCGATTTCACATTTCCCAAAGTTCCTATTACACTGTCAATAGAGTTCAAGCCATTTGTGGAATTACAAGATTTTAGGAAGTTCTGGGTTAATTTCTGGGATTTTGGATTTGGAATAAAATACAGTTTTAAAAACAGATAACTAACATATTGAATTATGAAAACAACATCATTTATTACTCTGCTCCTAGCATTCTTTGTCTTCGCCGGTCTTCAGGCCCAGCAGGATGAAGAAATGAAAATGCTTTTCAACAAAAAGGATAAACCTGATTCAGAAAAACAGAAAATGGCCAATGGAGGCTATGGATCATTCAGCATTGGCTGGACACTGATCGACGGCAAAGATGCAATGCTCTTTGGTGGTCGTGCTGCCTGGATTGCAAACCATCACTTTGGACTGGGTATGGCAGGTCGGGGTTTTTTTAACAACCTCAACTCAAACGAGTACTATGATCCTAACAATCCCTATGATCCAAATAAGGACCCGGAATATGCCTTGGCCGGAGGTTACGGAGGGATTTTCTTTGAGCCTATCGTTGCGCCTATGTCACCGGTACATGTTTCTTTTCCGATTTTACTCGGCGCAGGTGGAGTAACAGCAACACCGGCAAATTGGGAAAATTGGGGAAATAGCAACTATGACCCCAACAATTACTACTACAATGTAGACACTTATTTTGTATTTGAACCCGGTGTAGATGTTGAATTCAATATTACAAAGTTTTTCAGGATTGCCTTGGGAGGAAGTTATCGCTACACCAGCGATATTTATCTTACTTATATATATTATGATAAAAACGGCGATAAACAGGATCCCATATATATTAATAAAGGCGCATTGCGCGGGTTCAACCTTGACATCTCATTTAAATTCGGCTGGTTTTAATTAA
>JAUXDH010000064.1 GCA_030618545.1 Chlorobiota bacterium | reverse complement strand
GGGAAACCATCAGGCTGTTGTCAGATTCGGTGATGCAGGTAGATTTTCCCTATCCGCAGATGACTGCCTTCAATGGGCATTTCGGCATGGAGTTCCCCATGATGGTCAACGATGGCGATGCGGAAACAAGGAACGGGACCTTGTTTGTTACGGCACATGAGATTGGCCATACTTACTTTCCCTTTATGGTTGGAACCAACGAGCACAAATATGCCTGGATGGATGAGGGGCTGATCACCTTTCTGCCAAAATCCATCGAAGATGCGCTATCCCATGATGAAGGTTACAAGGCTTTCAATGCCAACATCAGAACCTATTCCTACTATGCCGGCAGCAAATACGATGCGCCGCTGATGATGTCTTCGGAACAATTGTACGGAGTTGCTTACATGTACGTTTCTTACAGTCGCTCAGGAGTGGCTTATTATGTGTTGAAGAGTATCCTGGGTCCCGAAATGTTTCAGAAGTGTCTCGTTGAATTCATCAACCGATGGGAAGGCAAGCATCCAACCGGTTACGACTTTTTCTACACTTTCGAGGATGTTTCAGGACAGGACCTTAGCTGGTTCTGGAAGCCCTGGTTTTTCGAATTCGGTTACCCTGATCTGTCTGTGAGCAATGTAGTGAAAGGAGAAAGAGGTTATGAAATACAGGTCGACAGACTGGGCAGTTTTCCCACTCCTGTGTACCTGCTCATCACCAATGAAGACGGAAGCCAGGATGAGATCAACGAGAGCGCTGCTGTGTGGAGTCAGGGAGGAGAATTCGTAAAGATCATTTATGACACCAGGGACAAGGTGAAGAAAGTAGAGATCAACCGGCTCACAGTACCGGATGCGGACAGGGGGAATAATGGGTTTGAGTTAGAGTAGGGGAATCTTCTTTTTAGGTTTAGGTTCAGGAAGTTCCTTAACCGTAATCTTTACTAAAGAAATACTATGTTCTCGTTATATAATTTTAAACTCTTCGATGATTAAGGATAATTTACTCGTTAAGCGCCCGAAGCTTTTTCTTAACCTGTTCAATGTCCACATCCATAATCCATATATCAAAATTCTCTGACCTGGTACTGGTGAAGGCTATTTTTTTTCCGTCAGGAGACCAGATGGCGCCTTCATTATGATTCTGGGGTGTGACAGTAAGAGGCAGTGAAATTCCCCCTTCAGCGGGCATGATATAAAGTCCCAGATATCTGCCTTCCGCCGCGGCATAAACAAGAAGCGAACCATCGGGAGAAAGAGCAAGATGACGATAAAAATTTTCATGATGCCCGATGATTTGTTTTCTTTCTTTTCCATCTGAAGAAATTTTCCAGATAGTTGATTTTCTGGATTGCCTGTCCATAAGCGCTATCAGGACACTCTTTCCGTCATCCGACCAGCATCCGGGAAGGGGCAGCATGCTTTCTTTACTAAATATACTGGTAATTTTACCGGTTTTAATATTATAAATACACACTGATAATACGGAACTTTCCAAAAATGCAATTTGTGATGCATCGGGTGACCAGCAGGGCAGTCCACCATTCTCAATGTGAATTGAATCAGGAAGGAATATAATAGGATCTCCTCCTTCAGCCGGAATCATTTTAATGCTCTTGCCGGTATCTGCATCAAAAACAATATCGCGGCCATCTGGTGACCATTTAGGATGTTCAGCAATACCAATAAAAACCTGTTTTGCTCCGGTGCCGTCTTGAGAGATTTTCCACAAGCCGTTTTTCCCGGTTGTATCGTTCAGGTTTGTGTATTGGTATATAATAGATTTCCCATCGGGTGACCATGTGGGGAATCCTTCCTGAGCAGGATCGAAAGTCAGTCGCCTGGCATTGAACATATCCTGGGCGTTAAGACTGATAGTACAAAACCCCAATACTGCAATTAATACTGTAAGGTTTTTCATAGTGTTTTATTTTTGAATGGTTTTTTACGATTGTTAGCCACTGGCATTATTCATTTTTCTCTGTTTTATAAAAAGTCACATTTTCTCCATTCCAAATACTTGTTTCTGGTAATATGTTTTCAAAATGTTTAGTATTTACAAATTTATTGGCAGAGAGTATTTTAACAATGTCATTGGTGTTAAAATAATGAGTCCAAAATCTATAATTCATTATTCTTTCAGTTTCATCAATTATCGTATGCTGTTTTAGAAATACTTTTTCTTTTGAATAATTAAAACTGTTTGTTAATTCTAAATATGGTCTTGGTTTCCAAAATCCGCTGTTTTCAAATGACCAAGTTTTTTGTTCTAGAAACTTTTGCTTAATATTTCTATCATTAAGCACATCAAAAACAAAAGTTCCATTTGGTTTCAGGGATTTATAAATATTTTCGAGCAATATTTTTCTTTCTGTAGGTAACAAAACCCCAAAGTCAGTATAAATAAGTATTACAAGGTCAAATTGATTTTCATAATCTAATTCAAGATAATCTTTACATATATAATTAATGTTAAGGCTTTTCTTTATAGCTTGATTTTTTGCGTAAGATATTGAGTTTTTCGAAAAATCTACTCCTGTAAGATTATGTCCTTTTTTACTAAGTATTTCCGAATAAATTCCTGGGCCACAACCTAAGTCGAGTATATTCATTTGGGATTTATTACAGCATTTCAGTATAAATTCAATAGTGTTATTTATACTGTCTGGTATTCGGCTCGCAGCATCAATCTCTGGATTCAAATGAAAACCCAAAAGCTGTTTTGAAATGTGTTCATCTGTCCACATAACAGAATCTCCTTTTTCATAGACTTTAGGTTTTTGATTGGCTATGCTTAGTTTTTTTTTATTCATTTTTACAGTTTATTCGTTTGTGCAGATTCTTGTCTTTGCTTGTTGCTATATCCATCTAAACTATAACTTTTATCACTACAAGTTTCGTGATAACAGTAACTTTTTAATCCTCCTTCGCATTCGCTTCGGCAGACGGGAAGGTTATGGTTTAATTCCCCGATCCTGCGGATCGGAAGTGAAGGTCTTTCCTTTTGATACCTCGGTAGCTCTGCTTCGAGGTTGTTCATTGTGTTGATCCGGCACAATGCATAAATTATTTAATTCTCTTTTAATTTGTATAAAAGTTACTTTTAAAGTTATACTATTTTTATTTCATAACGCGCTTAAATATGGTTGTATCAGTTCTGAACTTAAGTGTTAATTGGCTTCCTGTTTCGATCTTAAATAAACTGTTTATAAATTAACAATAAAACAAAATTGCAGGTATTTTACTTACTAGTTTTGCAATATTAAATACCCACACAAATGGACAAATTATTCAGAAAAGACGCTTTCAACTATCATGCTCTGGGACGCCCCGGCAAGATAGAAGTGATACCCACAAAACCTTATTCCACACAAAGAGATCTTTCGCTGGCGTATTCACCCGGCGTTGCAGATCCCTGCCTTGCCATTGAAAAAAACAAAGACGATGTGTATAAATATACGGCCAAAGGCAATTTGGTAGCTGTGATCTCCAACGGTACCGCGGTTCTTGGTTTGGGAAACATCGGGGCAGAAGCTGGAAAACCCGTGATGGAAGGAAAAGGACTGCTCTTCAAAATATTCGCCGACATTGATGTTTTCGATATTGAAATTGATGAAACAGATACTGATAAGCTCATCCAGACTGTCAAAGCGATTGCACCAACTTTTGGTGGAATTAACCTGGAAGATATCAAAGCGCCGGAATGTTTTGAAATTGAAACCAGGCTGAAAGAAGAGCTCGATATCCCCATCATGCACGATGACCAGCACGGCACGGCTATTATCACATCAGCAGGCTTGCTGAATGCCCTTGAAATCGTCGGTAAAAAGATCGGGGATATCAAAATCGTGGTCAACGGCGCCGGAGCTTCTTCTATCTCATGTACCAGTCTGTATCTCAGGTTGGGTGCACGTCCTGAAAATATTATCATGCTCGACAGCAAAGGGGTGCTTCATAAAGGCAGAACAGATCTGAATGAAAGTAAAAAAAAGTTCGCGGTTGACACACCACTTCGCACATTGGCCGAAGCTGTAAAAGGTGTGGATATGTTTCTCGGTTTGTCAGTAGGTGGTGTGATGAAAAAAGATATGCTGCTATCGATGGCTGATAATCCGATCGTTTTTGCTCTGGCAAATCCTACCCCTGAAATAGCTTATGATGAGGCAGTAGAAACAAGGAGTGACCTGGTAATGGCAACCGGGAGGTCAGATTTTCCTAACCAGATCAATAACGTCCTTGGATTCCCCTTTATTTTCAGGGGAGCGCTGGATGTGAGGGCAAGTGAGATCAACGAGGAAATGAAACTTGCAGCATCACGTGCCCTGGCGGAACTGGCAAAAGAACCTGTGCCGGAGGAGGTGAATATCGCTTTTAAGATTCAGAACCTGAAATTCGGCAGGGATTACATCATCCCTAAACCGATGGATCCCAGGTTGATCGAAAGGGTAGCCCCTGCTGTAGCAAAAGCCGCCATGGAAACAGGAGTGGCCCGCCAGCCAATTACCGACTGGGATGAGTATATCGAAGAACTTCAAAACCGCCTTGGCATCACCAATAAGCTTAAAATGCAGGTGAGAAATGCCTGTATCAGATCGCCAAAACGTGTTGTCCTGGCTGATGCACAACGTTACAAAATGTTAAAAGCAGCAGAAATTACGTGGAATGAAAAGCTTGCAACACCTGTTCTTCTTGGTAATGAAGAAGTAATAAAATCAATTATAAAAGAAAATAAGTTAGAACTGGAAGGAGTTGAGATCATTGATAATAAGTCGGACGAACAGAAGGACAGAAGACGCGAGTTCGCAAGAATATTCTACGAAAAGCACCAGCGCGATGGCGTAACAATGACGGCAGCCCACGATATGATGCTGCACCGCCACTATTTCGGACCTATGCTTGTTGAGACAGGTTATGCTGATTCAGTACTGCTTGGACTTACGAGAAATTATCCTGATTCTATCAGATCAGCGATTCAGGTGATTGGCAAACGCAGTAATTGCCGGACAGTATCCGCAATGTACATAATCAATACAAAAAGGGGACCCTTTTTCCTGAGTGATTGTGCCGTGAACGAAAACCCCTCGGCAGATGATCTTTGTGATATCATCATTCAGACGGCAGAAGAAGTAAAACGTTTTAAAATTGAACCACGAATTGCTCTGCTTTCCTATTCAAATTTTGGATCGTTTAAAGGAGAACTGAACGAGAGACTGCGGCAAGTTATTGAGACGATGCACAGAGATTATCCTGAAATGATTATTGATGGTGAGATGCAGGCCAATTTCGCACTTGATGCGGATTTGCAAAAGGAGATATTCCCCTTTTCAAAATTAAATGGTAAACAAGCCAATACACTCATTTTCCCCAACCTGAGTTCAGCAAACATTGCCCAAAAAATTGTAGCGGAGTTCTCGGATACAGAGTCTATCGGACCTATCCTTAATGGCATGAACAAGCCTGCCCATGTTCTAAGGATGGGTAGCAGTGTAAAGGAAATTGTAGATATGATCATGGTCGCCGTAATGGATGCAGGTAAGAAAAACACACAATAACAACACCTCCATCCGATTTGGAAAAACAGTTCCCGAAGCTTGATTTTGGGAACTGTTTTTTTGTACCTTGCCATTAGTATGCGAACCATACCTCATCTGTTTGAAGCCAGCGTAAAAAAGTATAGCGATAATGCCTTAATCCTGGAAAAGGTTGATGGAACCTATCAGGAGAAAAGCTACCGGTTTATAGCGAATGAAGTGTATGCACTGGCATCAGGACTGATCAGGCTGGGCGTAAAGAAAAATGACAGGATTGCTTTGCTTTCAGAGGGCCGGAGCGAATGGCTGGTATCCGAACTGGCGATCCTTTACGTTAGCGCTGTTTCCGTCCCTCTTTCAGTAAAGATCAATGAACCTGATGAATTGCATTTCCGCCTTCAGCATTCGGAATCAAGATTTATTATCGTCTCGGACCAACAGTTGGAAAAGGTCAGGGGAATCTTCCCGGGTTTGAATGCGATGGAAAAAATAATCCTGCTGGATGAGATTTCTGACCTGAAACAAGATGAAATACTTCTTTCGGAAATTTCGGATGATGGCAGAAAACATATTGAAAAGACGAAATCAATCTTTGAACAAGGGTGGAAATCACTTGCCGAAGATGACCTCGCCAACATCAGTTACACCTCCGGTACCACTGCTGATCCTAAAGGCATCATGCTTACTCACCGCAATTATACGGCAAATCTTGAACAGGCCAATTCACTCATCGAGGTGCCTGTATGGTATACCACTTTGCTGATTCTTTCCTGGGATCATTCATTTGCCCACACTACCGGCCTCTACGTCATGATAGGGAACGGAGCCAGCATCGGTGTGGTTGAGCAGGGTAAAACACCGATGGAATCCCTGCGAAACATACCCAAAAATATCAAAGAGATCAGACCGGTTTTCATGCTGAGTGTCCCGGCGCTTGCCAGGAGTTTCAAGAAGAATATCGAATCCGGAATCAAGGCAAAAGGCAAACGAACGGAAGCGCTTTTCAACCAGGCGCTAAAAATAAGTTTCAAATACCATGGTGATGGATGGAAAAAGAAAACCTTCGGGCAATCCCTGTTAAAACCTGTTGTCTGGATGTTCGATCGAATGCTGTTCAGTAAGATCAGGGCGGGCTTTGGTGGCAGGTTAAAGTTTTTCATTGGTGGCGGCGCCCTTCTCGATATCGAGCTGCAGCGCTTTTTTTATGCCATTGGAATACCAATGTACCAGGGATATGGACTGTCGGAAGCATCCCCGGTAATTTCATCAAATACACCGGATATCCATAAGATGGGAACATCAGGGAGAATTGTAAAAGATCTGCAAATACGGATCCTTGATGATGATGGTAACGAATGTCCGGCTGGATCAAAAGGGGAGATTGTGGTGAAAGGTGAGAATGTAATGAAAGGCTATTGGAGGAATGAATCAGCCACAAGTGAAACCTTAAAAGATGGATGGCTGCGCACAGGTGATCTTGGATATATTGACCAGGACGGATTTCTTTATGTTTTAGGCAGGTTTAAAAGCTTGTTGATAGGCAATGATGGAGAAAAGTACAGCCCTGAAGGTATAGAAGAAGCATTGATCGACAATTCAAAAATTCTTGACCAATGCATGCTTTACAACAACCAGAATCCATATACGGTTGGACTATTCGTAATCAATAACAAAACATTAAAAAAACATTTGAAAGATAAGGGGATTGCAATGGACAGTGAGAAAGCCCTGAAAAAATCCATTAAGTTGATAGAAGGTGAATTCAGGAGATACCAGCCCGGTGGCGAGTTTGAGAATATGTTTCCCCAGCGATGGCTGCCATCCGCAATTGGAATTGTTGTTGAACCCTTTTCTGAAGAAAATGGCATGATCAATTCTACCTTAAAAATGGTACGTACAAAAGTGGTTGAAGCCCATCATGATTTGTTGGAATATATCTACACTGCGGAGGGAAAGAAAATTTCTAACGAAAAGAACCTGGATGCTTTGCGTACGCTTATCTCCACCTAACCAAAACAAAACAATATGTCAGGAAAAAAGATTTTAATCATTGTTTTAGCCGTAGTGCTGATCATCGTTTACTTTGTCTTCAGTGCCATCTTAATCCCGATGATGAAGGTAGCTACGGGTTATGCTGCAAAATACGTTTGTTCCGCAACATTTGTCTCAGGACTTGATGAAAACATCATCATCAGTGACCTTGATCTTACTATGGTGAACAAAGTCAAATACACGATAAACCACGAAGAAAAGTATGTGGAAGGAACGCTTTTTGGCATGGCAAAACAAATAGCATGGTTTAGAAAAACGGATCAGGCTTGTGGATGCATAGTAGCTGAAAATAAAATAACTTATGATCAATCGCTGAAGAGTATTCCAAATCAAACCTTCCACCCTGTGGATACCTTATACTGGCCGGTGGGTGACAGGTTAAGGGATACCGTTTTAAAAGGAGTAGACCGTGCTAAACTTCAAAAAGTTGTGGATGAAACGCTGGCATCAAACAGTGCAGCCAGGGCAATTACTGTTACATATAAAAACTTCCTTCTTGCAGAGGCTTATGCTGATGGCGTAGACCAAAACACACGTTTGCTTGGATGGTCAATGACAAAAACCATGAGCAATGCCCTGATTGGCAACCTGGTAAAGAATGGCATAGTTGATATCGACAAACCCACGGGTATTCCTGAATGGCAGCAGGACGAACGAAAGAACATTACCCTGAAAAATCTGCTCCAGATGAGCAGCGGATTGGACTGGGAGGAAGACTACGGCAAGCTTTCCAATGTAACGCAGATGCTGTATCTGGAACCGGATATGGTGTCTTACTCCGTAAAAACAAAATTGCGTTCCAGGCCTGGCAGCGAGTGGATATATTCATCAGGAACAACAAATATTCTGACAGGAATCATCAGATCAAACTTTGCAACAGAACAGGAATACCTTGATTTTCCTTACGACAGCCTGTTCAAAGTTATCGGCATGAATAGTGCTGTGCTGGAAACTGACCGGGCAAATAACTACGTCTTTTCATCTTATTGCTGGGCAACTGCACGTGATTGGACAAGGTTTGGCTTGCTTTATCTGAACGAAGGGAACTGGTTTGGCAAGCAGGTTTTTACTCCTGAATGGACACGATACAGCATTACACCTGCTTCTTCTTCCGAAGGTCAGTACGGGGCACAGATATGGTTGAATGCCGGAAGGAAAGAAATGCCAAGCGCTCCTCCCGATGCTTATTATGAAGATGGTTTTGGAGGACAGCGGGTATTGATGATTCCTTCAAAGAATTTGGCGGTCGTGATGCTGAGCGGTCAACAGAAG
The DNA here is from genome assembly GCA_030618545.1 of Chlorobiota bacterium. Taxonomy (GTDB): domain Bacteria; phylum Bacteroidota; class Bacteroidia; order Bacteroidales; family F082; genus JAADID01. The sequence continues at coordinate 5,464 of JAUXDH010000064.1, read as the reverse complement.
GATTTTGTCTTTGATGACTTTTTAGCCAATATCCTGGAATGCTTTGAGAATTAGAATTAAAACAATACATCTCTTTTATCAGCGGATCAAGATTTGAAATGAATACTTATGGTTGAAAAGAGTATGACAAACAAAGCATACTTTTCTTAATCGAAACATGTGATCAGTTGATCAAAAAGATGTTAAATTATTTATACTTTTGTGTTGGTGAAACAAACTAAGAAGCCCAAACCAAAACCAAGTAAAATGCAAAGAATCACAGTTATTGGAGCCGGTAATGTAGGTGCAACCTGTGCCAATGTTATCGCACATAAAGACCTTGCCAAAGAAGTTGTCCTTATTGATATCAAAGAAGGTATCGCCGAGGGTAAGGCACTGGATATCTGGCAGACTGCTGCCATTAACCACTTCAACAGCCGGGTAACCGGTGTTACTAACGATTACTTGAAAACCAAAGGATCAGGTGTTGTAGTAATCACTTCCGGAGTTCCGCGGAAACCAGGCATGTCGAGAGACGACCTTATTAAAACCAATGCAGGTATTGTAAAGGAAGTTACCGAAAAGGTAGTTAAATATTCACCGGATGCAATTATAATTGTTGTGAGCAATCCGCTTGATGTAATGACATATGCTGCTTACCTTGCTTCAAATAAGCCTTCTAATAAGGTTTTCGGAATGGCAGGAATTCTGGATACCGGACGATACCGGTCGTTTCTGGCTAATGCGCTGGACGTTGCCCCGGTTGATATTCATGGACTGTTACTCGGAGGACATGGTGATACGATGGTTCCCCTGCCGCGTTATACGGCGGTAAACGGCATTCCGGTAACCCAGTTACTTGGCAAGGATGAACTGGATAAAATTGTTGAGCGTACGAAAAAAGGTGGTGGTGAACTGGTAAATCTTATAGGCACATCGGCCTGGTATGCTCCCGGCGCAGCAGCAGCACAGATGGTAGAAGCTATTGTGGATGATCAGAACCGGGTTTTTCCGGTTTGTGCATTGTTAAATGGTGAATATGGATTAAAAGATGTATATTTGGGGGTTCCGGTCAAGTTGGGTAAAAACGGAATTGAAGAGATTATTCAAATTGACCTGGATAAAGATGAAAAAGAATTATTAAAGTCTTCTTCTGAATCGGTTAAAAAGGTGATGAAGATTCTGGATGATATGAAGTTATTTTAAGATCTGCCTAAATAATCATTAATGGTTGCGATTCTTGTTTAGGCTATAGGCGCCCCTTCTCAGGGGCGCTTTTTTTAAGAATTAATTTCATCATTTTTTATTTCTTACCTCTGATGCATGGAAAACCTGAGGTAACTACATTTCAAATTATCATTTACCCCGACCTTAAGCAGGTTCTAACTGTCAGGAAATAAAAAAGAAAAAGAGGTTACATCTTCACACGTTTTAATTACTATCCTACCTTTGTAAAAACCACCCACAATCATGAAAAAACTCGTCATCCTTACCGGCGCCGGAATGAGTGCCGAAAGCGGTGTGAAAACATTCCGTGACAGTGATGGACTCTGGCAAAATCACCGGTTTGAAGAGGTAGCCTCGCCGGTTGCCTGGCAAAGAGATCCTGAACTGGTTCTGGAATTCTACAACCAGCGACGCAAACAATTATTTGAAGTGGGGCCTAATGCAGGTCACCTGGCGCTTGTGAGGCTGGAAGAGAAATATGATGTTCATATTGTAACACAGAACGTTGATGACCTCCATGAAAGAGCAGGATCATCCAATGTGCTTCACCTTCATGGTGAGTTGAAAAAAGTACGAAGTACTTTAGATCCCTCAATGATTTACACCCTCGATCACTGGGAATTAAAACTGGGAGATACCTGTGAAAAAGGATCTCAGTTACGACCGCATATTGTATGGTTTGGTGAAGCTGTTGATATGATTGGTCCGGCAGTTGAAGTTGTGGCAGAGGCTGAAATTTGTATGGTGATCGGCACTTCCATGGTCGTTTATCCTGCTGCAGGACTTATCAATTATGTGAAGGATAAGATTCCGAAATACTATGTGGATCCAAAAGCATTTCATGTTCAGGGTATCCGGAACCTTGAAGTGATAAAAGAAAAAGCGGGAATAGCATTACCTGAACTGGTGGATAAACTGCTGAAACAATAGCTAGCTCTTAACTTTAGCATGCGTTTTTTCCTGATGGGTGCATACCAGCGTATATCTTTTCTTTGAGAAAGTAAAGTTGCTTTCCATTTTTTCAGATGCAAAGTTGAATTCTGAAAGGATTTCTATTAATTCGTCTTCATCATATTTCGTAAGATAGTTGCTGGAAAGGCTTAGTGACGGGCTGAAAACGCTATTGGATACAGCATAAATCATAAGTTTTCTGAAAAACCTGAATTTCAGGCTTAATTTCAGTTGTACCAGGAAATCAGTAATTTTTGAATAATTATGGGGGATAATATCTGAAAAAACGATTTTGGTATCCGGTTTGCAAATTCTTTGAAGTTCTAAAAGCGCCTTCTTCAATTCATCAATGCTCATGTATTGCAATACGCTGTTTACTAAGATGATGTCTACTTTTTCATCAATATCATTCACTGAGGAAATGATATGCATGTTTTTAGAATTCTGAAAGTTGACTTTCAGCACTTCCAGCATATATTCTGACTTATCATAAAGATATATTTTCTGGGCTTTATTGCGGATGAAAAAGGAAACATTTCCGAAACCTGCACCAAAATCCAATACAACTTCAGATCCTGTAAACCCAAAAGTTTTTTCATAAAGGCCAACAAAATAAGCGGCCCATACCTGCATGATGTCCCTGTTAATGTTGTTTGAATTCCAGTAACTATCCCATGTTTTTGATTCCTGGGTTTCTTTCATCAGTCTTGGTTAATTTCTACTCTTCCATCTGGTCTAACTTCTTCTGGCTCTTTGCTGCAACCGGGTATCTCCTGAACACCTGGCCGATTCTCATAGGCAGCTTCTTATCACGCCGTGCGAGATCCTCCTGAACTTCTCCGCTCGCTATGCCCTGCCAGACAAGCCTTTTATCCTTTAATCTGAAAATATCGATTATTAATGTGCCCTGGTTATAATCAGTGCTGTATACTGTGGTATTGTATCCTGCGCCATAGCCATAGTAACCGGCGCCACCATAATATCCCCAGCCGCCCCCATAACCTGCCCATCCACCATAGTGGTGGTTGTATGCCTGGTAACTGGTCCTTTCCTCAATTATCACGAAAGTTGAAATGATCAGTTCTCCATTTTTTTCAACATGTTTGTAACCTCTCTTATTCATCTCATTTTTAATAGCGCCAGCGATGGTGAGCTTATCATAATCATTTAAAACTTTATCGTTTTGTTGATCCCAGGGAAAAAGGCTATAGGTCTTGAAAGTGGAGAAATCAACCTCTTTATCCCAGTTGTTACTAATTTTTACACTGGTGCATGAAGATACCAGCAGAAGCAAACCCAGAAGGGGAAGGAAAAGATTTTTCATTTTTTATTATTTATTAGCCTGAAAGAAGCATCAGGATTGAAGGCCACAAAAGTAAAAATTATTGACCATCCGTAACGGAATTGGTTTCATTTTGTGTGAATTAGATAAAAAATCGTCTTATCGCTTACTCTTTAAATCAAATACCTATTTTTGCGCTGTTATATTTAATGAAAAACCAGAGATGAAAGAGATAAGTAAAACAGGCCTGGGATTGTTGCTTTTTGCAATGATATTGATCGGGGCTTGTAACAAATCAGAAGATGAAGGTCCAAGTATTCAGGATCAGGAGCACGAACAGATACAACAGTATGTTGACGATAACCAGCTTAATGGTCAGTTTACAGAAAGCGGTCTTTATTACATAATTGAAACCCAGGGTAGCGATAAGCATCCTAAGTTCAATTCAATAATTACAGTCACATACGAAGGTTACTATCTCGATGGAACTGTATTGGACGAAGGATCGTTTTATACCGAACGCCTCAATCTTTTAATTACCGGATGGCAGCAAGGAATTCCATTTATAGGAGAAGGTGGCAGTATCAAAATGATTATCCCTTCGCACCTTGCATACAGAAATGGTGTGCTGATATTCGATGTAACGCTGCACAACTTTACTAAATAGAATGATCCTGTTTTAAAGGTCTTCTTCCCGGGAGATTTCCTGATTTGCACCTTAATAAATGGCCATCTGGAAAAATTACTACCTTAGTGCCTGATACCCAAATTTATTCAGCATGGTGAAGGAAAGTTCTTTTTTACTGGAGAAAGCACGCAATTACTGCAATTACCAGGAACGATGCATCTATGATGTAAAACAGAAGTTGCTGGAATGGAGGGCTTCGGAGAAAACAATCGGAAAAATAATTAATCAGTTGGAGCAGCAAGACTACATAAATGAGGAAAGATTTGCAGTTTCATTTGCCCTGGGTAAGCTGCGCAACAACAAATGGGGAAAGAACAAAATCTTTTATGCGCTTTCTCAGAAACATATCCCGGAGCTTTATGTACAGATGGGTATCAGTGAGATTGAAGATGATGAGTACATCACCGTTCTGAAATCTGTTCTGGCATCAAAGCAAATCGACGAAGCCGATACTTACCGCCAGAATATTAAATTAGTCAAGTACGCTGTACAGAAAGGCTTTCAGGCTGATCTGGTATGGAAAGTGATTAGAGGGGAAGTGTAGTCTTCAGTCAGCAGTTTCGAGGCGTAGCCGAGAATCCCGATCGAAAGCAGTGAGTATCGGGACGGCAGTCTTCAGTCCTCAGTCACCAAAGTCCAATTGCCCATTAACCATTAACCAACAACCGAAGGGAGTCCGTATGGATGACCAATAACCAATGACCAATAACTAATCACCAATAACTAATTGCCAACGACTGAAAGGAGTCGGTAGGATGACCAACCCCAAAAAACACTAAATTAGCCACCCAAAATTAACGACCATGTACACCACAGAAGGGACAAAAGATTTGTCTGAGAGGCTTGATGCCTTGAGGAGGTATCTTTGACGTCGATCAGAAGTTAAAACAGATCGAAGAAGAGGAGGCGAAAACTCATGCCTCCAACTTTTGGGACCACCCAAAACAAGCAGAGCAATTACTTAAACAAATCCAGGAGATCAAGCGTTGGACAGATGCCTATGCTGATGCCGTGGAAGCCTTTAATGATCTAAAAGTACTGGAAGAGTTTTTCGTTGAGGGGGAAGTTGCTCAACAGGAAATGGATGAGCATTTCAAGCCTGCCAAAGAAAAAGTTGATGAACTGGAATTCCTGAGGATGTTATCGGAAAAGGAGGATCAACTGAATTGCATACTAAAAATCAATCCGGGAGCAGGAGGAACTGAAAGCCAGGATTGGGCGGAAATGCTCATGCGGATGTACATCCGATACAGCGAGCGCAAAGGATACAAAGTCCGGGAGCTGGATTACCAGGAAGGTGATGTGGCAGGTATTAAATCAGTTTCACTCGAGATTGA
>JAUXDH010000155.1 GCA_030618545.1 Chlorobiota bacterium | reverse complement strand
TATTTTCGCGGCCAGATGATACACAACATTCATTCCGCTGCAAAACTTAGCAAGCAAACCATTGTCATTCACATCTCCGGTCATCACCTCTACTTCCAGGCCGTCAAATCCCTTGTGGTAATGGTATTGCAATACCCGAACATGGTGGCCGTCTTTCAATAATCTTCTGATCAGGTTTGCCCCTACATGACCATTTGCTCCGGTGATTCCTACTTTCATTAAAGAATTGTATTAAAAGCCGCCGAAGATAGAAAAATCATAAAACTATACTAATCATCAAAGAACTCGTATTCATATCCGGTAAGGATGAAGGATGATTGTGTTCTTGCCGTAACGCCGGGTTCCAGATCATACTGATCGCCAAGGTTGAAAGCGCGTTCTTCAATGATCAAGCCCTGCTCGTTATATTTGTATTCCGTAAAATTCTCAATCAAGCCGTTTGCCTTGTTAACGACTTCTTCCTTTAACGGTTTCTTTTCCGCATCGAAACTTGTGCGGGTAATATGCCGGTTGTTTTGCCAGGCAACCAGGCTGCCATCAGCATCATGTTCAAAACTGGTTTTGTTGATCACCACATCTTTTCTGTTCAGTTGGGTTTCACTTTTTACATGACCCATCTCATCATACTCCACTAAGATTTTAATCTCGAACTCATTGTCTTCAAGATATCCTGTTTTCGATTTCAAACGGTTTTCTTCGTCATATTCATAAATATCCTGCCTGATTATTTTCCGGTCTTCATCAAATTGTATTTCTTCAATTACATCCCCATTGGCGTTATACTTGACCAGGTCTTCCGATTCAAATTCTCCATCTTCATCGTAAGCCTTAACGGAAACCATATTCTCGAACCGGGCAATCTTTTTAAGTGATTTCGATTCGTCCGCGTAAGTAGTTTCAATCTCTACTCTGTTACCTGCCTTGTCCAGTTTAAATCGAATTCTTTCACCGGTATCTCCCCCTTCGTAATAATGTATCTCCTCAACAAGCCTGTTCTGGTCATCGAAAGTAAATCCAATAGCGCTTTCTATCTCACCATTGGGTTTATAAACGACATCCTTTAAGGTATTTCCTCTCTCATCGAATTCCTGATAACCACGCTTGAATTGTTTTTTTACATTATCATTCGCATCTACAAGCGAATGAAATATGGTGCGCTTTCTGAGTTTTTTGTTATTCATTTTGTGTTATGGGATTTTTATTCTTTGGTAACAAAACTACAATAATCCACCCACGGATTTGAGCCCGGGAAATGCCTTACTCAATCCATGGTACCAGATCAGACCGGTAAAAGTTAATGCCCATTGCATCCATCCTCTTTCCGTGTCTTCCTAACCTCAGGCGATACTCATTCCAATCGCGGTTTTCAGCAGGAACCCATCCGATCTCCGCATAACCGGCTATTCTGGGAAATACCATGTATTCCAGTTCTTCCATGTTGGTTATGGTTTCTGTCCATAACGGAGCCTCAATACCAATGATATCCTCACGGCCGATTCCTTTAACCAGGGAAGCAGGATCCCACAGGTATGCACTGTCCACCTCTATGAAGCCCGCCCAGGAAAGTCCCGGTTGTGTTGTTGAATCATATTTCATATCCAGGTAGATCTTATTCGCCGGAGACATCAGGATTTTTACACCCTGGTTTACTGCCAGAACAGGGTATTCCGAATTCCTCCAGTGTTGAGCTATAGAATTTGACAGCAGCTCAGCCTGGGCAATTTCTTCCCAGCCTATCATCTGTTTCCCATACTTTTCTACAATCTGCTGAACCCGGTTGATGAAATAAATGTAGTCGGGCTTTTTAGTTACATGTGATTCGTCTCCTCCGATGTGGATATAAGGCCCCGGGGTGATGGCGGCCAGCTCTCTGATCACGTCATCTACAAACTTGTAAGTGGAATCATCTCGCGTGCAAAGGGTGCTGAACCCTACTTCTGTTCCTGTATAAAGTTCCCTGGCTTTTCCATCACAATTCAGTTTTGCATAAGAAGCAAGCGCTGCATTGGTATGTCCCGGCATATCGATTTCCGGAACAATGGTGATGTATCTTTCGCCGGCATAATTCACTATATCGGAATACTCTTCCTGGGTATAGAATCCTCCTTTGCCTCCATCCACTTCCGTTTTGCCACCGATTTCGGTGAGCCGTGGCCACGATTTGATTTCTATGCGCCATCCCTGGTCATCCGAAAGGTGAAGGTGAAGTATGTTAATCTTGTAAAGAGCCAGCAGGTCGATGTATTGCTTTAGCTGTTCCGGTAAGAAAAAATGACGGGATACATCCAGCATGACTCCCCTGTAGGCATATTCGGGATAATCCCTTATTTCACCTGTGGCTATGAGCCAGGGACCGGCTTGTTTCTTTTTCATCTCAATCCCGGCAGGAAGAAGTTGCCGCAATGTTTGTATTCCCCTGAATAGCCCCTCAGGATGGTTGGCATTTAAAGTGATGGTTTCTTTTGTGATGATGATTTCATAGCCTTCACTCCCTTGTCCTTCATCGAGATCAGTTAGATTCAGATAAATATTACCTGACTGTTCTTTATCTTCTGCTAACCTTACATCCAATTTGAAAGCGGTAGCCGGACGCAATATTTCAGCGAGAAAAACGGCCGTCTGTTTCATTTCATCAGAACCGCCGTGGTAATAAATGGTTGTTTGTTCAGTCAGCTCGAAAGAATTGCCCGTTGGCGCTATGACCTGCGGTTTTGGAATGATACTTTCTGAGGTAAGGTCCATGGGTTGGTTTGTTGAACATGAGGCGAACAAGGTTAACATCATGGTAATCGATACATACATTACCGAACTCCAGTCATTTTTCATTTTTGAATTTATTTAATAATTATGGCTTTATTTCAGAATAAAGTCCGTAAAATAATCGGCTAATGTAAATATAAAAATCAGCTAGGAGGCAAGAAACAAAGCTTGCCCGTATGGGAAAAGGGAAGTAATTTAAGAGAGGCCGCGGATTCGCTAATGGAAGAACGAATTATTCGTGCATTCTGCCAGAGACATTCTCCCATAGGGATCCCTTCAGGGCTTTGGAAGTGGTACTTTTAGGAATGATGATTTACGATTTTCCGCCCTCCTGCTCACCCTTTAATTCTCCGTCAGTTGACGGAAGCCTGCGCGTGGGGATCTGCCTCTTCAGGGGATAGGGGTGTGTGGGAAAAGACTCCAGACTCCAGACTCCAAACTCCAGACTCCAAACTCCAAACTCCAAACTCTCCCGAAGGGATGCCTTTGGCACAAACTCTAAGTTTACTTCCTCCTCCAAAACAACCTCGACCCAATATTATACCGTTGGCGAGGACCGGCATTAACAAGAAATACACCTATTATAATAAGGAGAAACCAGAGCACATATTCCGATTTGAATACCTCTCCATCGATAACGCCCCAGAGTATCGCTATTACCGGTATCAGGTAGGTTACCGAAGAGGCAAATATCGGACTGCTGATCTTGATCAGTTTGTTAAAGGCAATCAATGCCAGCCCCGTTCCGCCGATGGCCAGTATCGCAAGGTAACCCAGCCCGATAAGTTTATCCGGATCATTAAATGATTGAACAGGAATTTTGCTGACAAACAAAACATACATCAAGGCCGGTATCCCAACGAAAAAAAACATCATGACAGTAATTGTGAGGGAGTCAAGGTCCTTCAGGTATTTTTTTATAAAGTTCACACTGAAAGCATAGCAGATAGAGGCAATGATAATCAGGAAACTGTATTTCATATTGAAAACGAAGCCCTGGCTACTGCTGGCATAGATCAGCCCAACCGCCCCTATCAATCCAATAAATACCCCGATAATATTGTACCATCTTGTTCTGAATCCAAAAAAACTTGCTCCCAATATCAATGTAAATAATGGTGTAAGGGAATTCAGGGTACCTGCAATAGAGCTGTCAATTTCTGTTTGGGCGATGGCAAACATGAGTGCTGGAACCAGGCTGCCGACAACTCCTGAAATCGCCAACAGCCACATCATCCGGCGGTTTAGCCGCCTCAGGGGTTTGATGGCAAACGGTAACAATACCAGGAAGGTTATCACCACCCGCAGCAGTCCCACGCTCACCGGGTCAAAATAGATCAGCGCTTTCTTGATCAGGATAAAGGAACTGCCCCATACCAGCACCAGCGAAAGGAGAATAGTCCACGAATAAAGATTTTTCTTGCTGGAATCCATGATAAGGCTGCAAAACTAACAATTCGGAAGTTTCTCGCAGATTTTCGCTGATGCATCACGCAGATTTGCGCGGATTTTTTACAGGATTGTACATACAGGTTTTATCATGGAACCAGCCCCAATCACCACTCCCACATCCCCGAAAATCCGCGCATAAATCCGCGTCAATCTGCGAGACACCTTTTCCCCAAAACTAACAATTCGGGTGGTTGGAGCAGGTTAACATCATGGTGCTTATTTCTTCGGCGCATGTTTTCTCGCGGAAGTTTCTCGCAGATTTTCGCTGATGCATCACGCAGAGTTGCGCGGATTTTTTACAGGATTGTACAGGTTTTATCCTGGAATCGTTTATATGGAACCAATCCCAGTTACCACCCCCACATCCCCGAAAATCCGCGCATAAATCCGCGTCAATCCGCGAGACACCTTTCCCCAAATCAAGGATAATTATTTTTGTTAAAAACTACGGGGCAAAGAATGCTTTAAATATTTGAAAAAGCGATTGTTAAGTGCAGGTGATACGTAAACGTCACATTTTATTCAAAAAAATAATAAAACTTTTACCCTGACCATGCAACGTTTCCTGCATCTCATCTATCCTATATAGTATAGGTGTGAAAACCTCGAAAACAATTACAATTAAATCAACCAAAGCCAAACAATTTTTATTGTATATATCTGTAATGTCAATAAAAGGTATAATGGATTCCCGTAAACCATCCTCGGTAACGAGTGTTTTGGGACTTTATACTTTTATGGCATATTGGTGTATATGGTAAAATGCGGTTGCTGTTTAAGTCAACTTAAAACATGATCTATGAAATGCAGAAGCCCCGATCTCTACGACATTCCACCCTAGGAAAAATCTCTTTAATTTTTAACAATTTCTTTTTAATTCGTGTACAATAAAAATGTTTGAACAATTAAGATATTGTTTTACATTTGCACGGTTTAAGAAAACCACAATAAAATATTGTATTTAACTGAAAACAATTAATCATTAATTTTTAACAAAAACAATTTTCTTATGAAAAGTTTTACAAAGCTTTATGTTTTGGTTCTGGCGTTGCTGGTATCATTTGGCATGATGGCCCAGGAAATGACTGAGCTTGAATGGCAGGTACTTCAGCAAAAGGCACAACAGGAGATGGCCGAACACGGCCCGTCAATTGATGTACCTTACGAGCCAAACAACGTAACAGCAACCGGAGACGATTGCACAGATCCTATGGTAATTACTGTTTCTTCCGGAATGAACCAGGTTCAGTTCTTGGGTGAAACTACATGCGGAAGGGTTGACGATTACGATGCCGCCTTTGGCACCTGTATCAACCCTACGTATTATTCCAATGGTGAAGACATGGTTTTCAAGTTGGTCGTCCAGGACGACATGTGGCTGGAGTTCATTTTTGACCCGGTTGAGACTTACTCTTCATTCTGGGTTATGTCGGACTGCCCCAGTGTTGGATCCGGCAACACCTGTATTATAGGTAAATCAGAGTATGCAAATACTCCGAAGACCGTGTCTGGTGAGTTTTCCGCCGGAACTTATTACATTCAGGTTGACTCATGGCCGAGCCCTGACTGTATTACGTTCGATCTCACTATCGATGAGATGCCCCCGCCACCACAGGCAGATCCAATCGTAAGCTTCCCTTATACGGAAACATTCGAGTCCTGCGTATGGCCGGCCACAATGCTGCCCTTTGCAGGTTTCGAAGCACATGCAGTGGTTAGCAACGTAGCAGGATTTGAATCTTCCTGCGGAGCGATGCTCGATGGAAACTCTTACTTAGGTTTCGTCCACATTTCCAACGGTGACTGCAACGCTGCTTTCAATGGCAACTATCCTGATCACACTGCACAGATCAGTATGAATTATACCCCTGACGGAACTGCCGGAGCGCTCCAGTTGGATTTCGATTACAGCCAGCAATTTTCCTTTTCTGATTATTACAGTTGGTTCAGGGTAAAAGTTAAGGATGATCAAGGTTGGCATGTACTAACCGAAAAGAACTCCGGAGAGGAATGTTTCAAGGCAGACAATGATTGGACAAAGTTGATCTATGACCTGTCAACTTACCAGGATGATGGAATAAATTACGAACTGATTCTTGACTTTGTAGGCAAGTATTACTATCTGTATTACAATGGCGGTGATTATGTAATGATCGACAATGTACACATCTGGTATGTACCTGCAGGAAATCTGGAAGGACATGCCTATGATGGCGACATGACCAGCCCGCTGGATGGTGTTGAGATCGGCTTTTTAGGCGACGATCCACCTGCACTATATGTAATGACCGATGCAACAGGATATTACAAATATGATAATATTCCTACCGAGCCGATAGACCATTACGACATGTATGGATTCCTTGATGGCATGAACTATGTAGAGCAGAGTGTCATTATCGTTACGGGAGCAACCGTCACCTTAAACTGGAACATGGCTTCCCCGCTGATGGTTATCACACCGGCAGTACTGGAAGAAACCATGAACCCTAACGAATGGCGCAGCGTGCCTATCACCATTACCAATGGTCCAACGGGTGGTCCATTGCACTGGACAGCGGAGATCGTATTCGGTCCTGCTCCTGCAATGTCACCAACAGGAGGTCCAAACATTCCTCCGGCGCCTGCCGGCAGCGT
>JAUXDH010000057.1 GCA_030618545.1 Chlorobiota bacterium | reverse complement strand
AAAATCCTTATCTGACTTCACCTTTAGCTCAAAAGCCTTTAACTGCTCTTTATTTAATTTCCCATCGAGGAAATCTTCAATTAACAATATGTCTTTTTCACTGGTTTTCATACCTACTCCGTTAACAGTTTAAACTCCCTGTTTTGTTGGAGCATTTCCAACAGCCTGGCAAAGCACCTGCCATACCTTTGCCTGGCATTATCGGCTTTGATACCCAAAACCTCAGCAATGGACTCAAACCTGCCGCCTGAACCACTCTCCCCAATTCCAAATCGGAGATCGATAATCTTTCTGCACTTTTCATCCAGCTTATCCTTTTCTCTGATAATAATTTGAAGAAGTTCAAAATCATCGACGTAATCACCTGCTGAAACATTCTCTAACTCAATCAGGTGAACGTCTTTGTTTTTGTTGTATTCCTTCAAACAGATGTTTCTGCAAATACCATAGAGGTAAGTAGAAAATAAACTTTCACCCTTAAATCGCCCGTTGCGGATGTTCATCATGGCTCGTGTTAATCCATCCTGGAAAACATCTTTGGCATCGAGGTTGAGGTTCTTAAAATTTCTGACCATGCTGTTGATCTTATCAAATTGCTCCTTATACACTTTACTGATAATGCCGTTGTCATTGTTTAAAATGCCCATGATAATGGGATCGGCATTATTTTGCGCAGCTTTATCTGTGTGTACCTCAATAACCTTATTTGTGACAGTTTTGTGACGCATTATGCAGTTTTTCTACTACACTGATCTGTATCAATCCTTAGTGGCGGATAAAAGTACCAAAATTCAGGCCATCCTGCTAACTGACATCACTCCTCCTTATTTAAATGAAAGACAAATTTCTTTTACAAAGGTCAAAGCTGTGGTAAAATCAATACCGGAATTGATATTAATACCAGGTTTTTATAAAAATGAGTCAAAGCATGCCCGTATGGGAGCCAAGATGCAAGAGCCAAGTCAAGACATGAAGAAGTTTATGCCAACCTTGGTTTTTGGCGGATTATGAAATAAAAATAGGATACTATAGAAATTGTTCGATATCGGATATACAAATAAAAAGCCATCGGCAGAAATCACAACACATCTAAATATTGTCCGATTGTGTACATTATCGTACGGAGAAATGACATTTTTGCATGATTTGATTTCCCTCTGAATTTTATCTTACTTTCTATATTACAGCTTTTTATATGTTTTGGCATGGTATTCGCTAATATACAAAACAGAAAACAAAAGTTAACAACGAAAAACTTAAAGACATGAAAACTTTAAAAAACTTAACAGCCCTGATAGCAACACTAGCCCTGATGATCTCCCTTAACCTTAATGCTGAGTCATTTAATATGCAGTTTGAAGAAGAATCATACATTAATGACATCCCTTTCGATACAGAAATGGTTGTAAATGAAATGATGATGCCTGAATACGATTTTGAAGAAGAAGCCTATATAGATGACATCCCATTTGACACGGAATGCATAGCAAAAAACTGCATCTATCAGAAAGCCATCTCAGTTGATTATGACATGGATGATGAGGCGTACGTTGATGATATTCCTTTCGATACTCCGGCAATAGCAAATGAAGTAAACTATGCGGCAGCGACAGGTGTGGAATTCGATATGGAAGACGAAGAGTATGTAAATGATATCCCTTTCAATACGGAAACAATAGCAGCCACATTGAAACTCAATAAAAAAGAATTTTATGTTTCCGGTATGTAATTGCTCAATGCAAACACGTAGATTAGGTTGTTTTCATTGACAATCGCAGGGGGCACGCGCTAACAACGCGTGCTTCTCCCATGAAGACAATCGGCATTTCTAACAGATTGTTTAAAATCTTACTTTTGGCATAGCAGAATTTTAATGATGAAATTACCAACCACTATCGATGGCGTACTGTCCCAACTCGATCTGATCATCGAAGAAACCCTGTCTGAAAACAATTTCCTCGGCATATTCGCATACGTCTATCGGCGAACCACTGAAGGAGTGAAAGAGGCCGTAATCAAAAAACGATTCGAGGATAATGCCCGCATGGAAAAGATGGATGTTACATTTGCCAACTTTTACATCCAGGCTTACCACAATTACAAATCCGGTGGGATTATCAGCGAATCATGGAAATCTTCTTTCGATGCGAAAGATGCAAATATTACAATGATTCAGCACCTGTTATTGGGAATGAATGCCCATATCAATCTTGACCTCGGTCAGGCAGCGGCGGCAACTTGTCCGGGCAAGGAAATCCACTCCCTGAAAAACGACTTTATGGAGGTGAACAAGGTACTGGCTGATTTAACGGATGTCATGCAGCGAAAACTTGGAAAAGTATCTCCATTGATGTTTGTCCTGGACTGGGCCGGTAAAAGGTCAGATGAAGTACTTGTAAATTTCAGCATGATCAAGGCGAGAGAACAGGCATGGAAACTGGCTGAAGAACTGGCGCCGGCAGAAAATAAACAGGACAGAGAAGAAAGGGTTGCCAGGGCGGATAAAAATGTCGCGTTGTTGAGTGACATTGTCAAAAACCCACCGGGAAAAGTATTGCCGTTTATCCTGAATTTTATCGGTATGCTGGAAGAAAAGAATGTGGGTAAAATTATAGCACAACTGAAAACGTGATCCGTAGGGCGTTTAATCAATCATGTAGGTCTCTCCCTCGATACTTAAGTAAGATTCAGCAAATACTTCCCTGGCCTCCTCTACAAGTAATTCCAGCTCGTTATAGCGTGCGGAATAGTGCCCGATCAACAGTTTTTTCGCACCCGCCTCCATCGCTACCCGGGCAGCCTGTGCCGCTGTTGAGTGCAATGTTTTTTCAGCAAGATGCTTTCCGGATTGATCAAAAGTAGATTCGTGGTAAAGCAAATCGACGCCTTTCACGTATTCAGCAGTCATAGTCTGGTAGGCAGTGTCTGAACAAAAAGCATACGACCTGGGTGGTTTGGCTGGAAGTGTGATGATCTCATGAGCAAGCACCTCCCCTTTGGGTGTGATAAAACCACCTCCCTGCACTACACTTTTTATATCTTCAATATCGGGGTTAAATTGTTCAATAAAAGTTTTGTCAATTCTTCTGCCTCCCTCCTTTTCCCTGAAAAGAAATCCCCAGACAGGAATGCTGTGCTTCAGCGGAAAACACTCAATCACCAGTTCATGATCTGAAAAGAGGGGTTTATCATTATAATCTTCCAGGGCATAAAATTGAAGTGAGTAATTCAGTCTGGTATTGGAAACATCCAATTGCAATCGCAGGACCTTCTCAAGTGATTTCGGAGCAAAAAGTTTCAGCGGCTTCTCACGCCTCATCAGGTGAAGGGAATTGATGATGCCGATCAACCCATAATAATGGTCGCCGTGCAGATGACTCACAAAAATATGGTCAAGATTGCGGTATTTTTGTTTGAAGCGGATCATCCTCATTTGAGTACCCTCACCACAATCAATCATAAACTGCTTTCCTTTGTAAAGAACAATCTGGCTGGTTGGATTATGTTCGGAAGTTGGAACTGCCGAACCACTTCCCAGGACGGTCATTTGAAAATCACTCATTGGTTTTTGGTTCCACGTTTCTCAAAAATAAAAAATCCCCGCCAAATGGCGAGGATTTTTTATAGAAAGGAGGTTCAATTTATTTCTTGTCTTTCTCTTTCTTTTCAATCTCGGATTTGAGATTGGCCAACACGTCAAGGTCTCCCAGAGTAGTTTTCTCCAGTTTTTCATGGACCTGCTTCATGCTTCGTTGGGCTGATCTTGATTCAGAAGCTACCTTTTTGGTTTCGCGTGCTTTTGCAACACGTGGATCTTCTTCGAACAACCTGGTATGAGAAAGGATGATCTTCTTGTTATCCTTTGAGAATTCGATGACTTTGAAGTCGATGGTTTCATCAGCTTTTACATTTGTTCCGTCTTCTTTCTTCAGGTGACGACCAGGTGCAAAACCTTCCACACCATATGGCAATGAAACCACTGCACCCTTATCGTTTAGTGATATAACGGTACCCTGGTGCACTGAATCAACTGTAAAGACAGTTTCAAATACATCCCATGGGTTTTCTTCAAGCTGTTTGTGACCAAGACTCAGTCTACGGTTCTCTTCATCAACATCGATTACTACAACATCTATGTCTTCACCTATTTTGGTAAATTCCGCCGGATGCTTGATCTTTTTTGACCATGACAAATCACTGATATGAATCAGTCCGTCAACACCCTCTTCAATCTCAACAAAGATTCCAAAGTTGGTGAAATTCCGCACCTTGGCGGTATGTTTTGAATTAACAGGATATTTCTTGCGGATATCTGTCCATGGATCCGGAATCAACTGTTTCATACCAAGTGACATTCTGCGTTCTTCCCTGTCGAGGGTAAGGATAACTGCTTCAAGTTCCTGACCGACTACCAGGAAATCCTGAGCTGTACGCAGGTGCTGTGACCATGACATTTCTGAAACATGGATCAGTCCTTCCACTCCCGGCGCGATTTCAATAAAAGCGCCGTAATCAGCGATTACAACAACTTTTCCTTTGACTTTGTCACTTACCTTAAGATCTTTATCCAGTGATTCCCATGGGTGGGGTGAAAGTTGTTTGAGACCAAGCGCAATACGTTTTTTGCTGTCATCGAAATCAAGGATAACGACTTTGAGTTTCTGATCCAATTCCACAATTTCCTCAGGATGATTGATACGGCCCCATGACAGGTCGGTGATGTGAATCAGGCCATCTACTCCACCAAGATCGATAAACACACCATAACTGGTGATGTTCTTTACAATACCTTCAAGTACCTGACCTTTTTCCAGTTTAGAGATGATCTCAGCACGTTGCTGCTCCAGCTCATCCTCAATAAGCGCTTTGTGCGAAACAACAACGTTTTTGTATTCGTGGTTGATTTTAACCACTTTGAACTCCATTGTTTTGTCCACATAGATATCGTAATCGCGGATAGGTTTCACATCGATTTGTGATCCCGGGAGGAATGCTTCTATGCCAAACACATCAACGATAAGACCACCTTTGGTCCTGCTCTTCACATAACCGTTGATGATTTCGTCTTTTTCGTAAGCCTCGTTGATACGATCCCATGATTTCAGGATGCGTGCCTTTTTGTGCGACAATACCATTTGCCCGCTGGCATCTTCCTGGTTTTCAACATAAATTTCAACCTGATCACCGACTTTTAAATCGGGATTATATCTGAATTCGTTGAAAGGAATTACGCCATCGGATTTGTAACCAATATTTACAACAACCTCACGCGCGCTGATTGAAACGATAGCTCCTTCAATAACTTCGTGCTCAGTGATAGAGCTCAATGTTTTACTGTAAAGTTCTTCAAGGTCCGCGCGTTCTTTCTGGGTATAGCTGTCCTGCTTTTTACCCAGTGAATCCCAATCAAACTCTTTAGGTTCTTTGGGCTCTTCTTTCTCAGGTTTGACCTCAGCGACAGTTTCTTCAACCTTTTCTTCCACTACAGGCTCTTCAACCTTTTCTTCAGCAACGGTTTCTTCATCCTTCTCTTCAGCAACTGGTTCTTCAGCTTTTTCTTCAGCAACTGGTTCTTCAATCTTTTCTTCCGCCGCAGGTTCTTCTTTGGTTTTGGCTGCTGCTTCCACAGGAGTTTCAGCTACAGCTTCTTCTTTGCTTTCTTCAGTTGTTTCCGCAACAACCTCTTTCTTTTCAGCTACTGCTTCAGCAGCCTCTTTTACCTCGGTACTCTCCGGGGTTTCAGTGATGTTCTTTTCGGTTTCAGACATCAAAAATTCATTGTGTTTTTAATCAACCGCCCGGTTCCTGTGATTTAAAACGGGTTTAACAAAAAATAAGTTTTTAAGGAATTGGATAAGAATCGCTTACCTCGCATCCGGGCCTCCTGAAAAACGGGGTGCAAAAGTAGTTATAATATTTTACAGAAAAAAATCTTTCGTGAGCTCATTTTGAGCGTATATCATTTGCCATTGCGGCGAATTTCAGGGTAATATTTTTCAAGATGCGTAATGATGGTGGTAGTGGCGATTGTATTCCCTTTTGCATTCCAGTGAACATCGCCCTTTTGGTAACACTCTTTGATGACATTGTATTCCTGGTTCAATTGAAAAAAGATGGGAAAATGATTGATCAATCCTATCTGATACCGGTCTGCAAACTCACTCCAAAACTGAACCTGAATACTGTATATGTCTCCGTACTTGATCTGCACAGGCCAGGGATGTATTGAAATGCTTATTTCTATATCATTTTCGCGGCATAATTGAACCAGTTTCTGCATGTATTCACTTTCCAGTGTAAGCCCCTTTCTGCCCCATTTCTCAAACACCTCTTTATCAAGATACCAGTAACCAATATTATGAAATGCCTTATCACGCAGGTATTCAGTATTTTCAAAATCACTAAAAAATGTTGAGTAAAGATCGGTTTTGGGATTCTTTACATTTCTTTCCGATTTTTTATAAAATTCTTCAAGCCTTCTTTTATTCCTGATGTCCTGAACAGCATACCACGTTAAAGAATGATCCTTTAAAAAAGTATTCAGGTTGTGAAGCCTGATATCATATCCTATACTATTACCCGGATTAAAATCTTCATAAGCCAGCTCGTTTTGAATATCGGAGATATCGATAAAAACCAACAGGTGGTCAAACTTTAACTTTACCACCTCAATTAAAAACCTGGTTTTCAAATAATATAATTTGGGGCTGTAGCTCACCGCGCCGGCATTGAGAAACTCAAATTTGCTTGTGTCACTCATCTGTTTGAGCTTTCCTGAAAAGGTATCTTTATACTCAAGACCTACACCTTCGGTATGTGAATCACCGATGATGAGAAACCTGATTTTTTCCGATTCAGGATCTACAGTTCTGATTTTATCATCGCGAAACCCCAAAGAGTTGGTGCATATCCGGTAATAATTCACAGCGTCCCAGGTTGTCTGCACACACATATTTGGTTTTAACCCATGATGGTAGTAAGGATGGTATGTCCTGAATTGATTTGGATTTTCAGGGATTACGAAAAATCCAAGTAAAAAGTCGAGTAAAATGTAAAACAGCAATACGAGCATTACCAGAAATGTCCGCGGATATTTTGTAAAGAATCGCTTGCTCTTTTTATTTTCCATTTGACTTTACAAAATTATCACTTATCAGAGAAATCCGTTCTTTATGTAATTTTGCATCTCTTTTTGAAATTTCTGATCATAAAAATATGGCTTTGAATTGCGGAATAATCGGGCTGGCTAATACTGGTAAGACTACTATCTTTAATTGTATGTCGAATACCAAGGCTGAAAGTTCAGCTTATGCTTTCAGCGCTACAAAATCCAACAAAGGTATTATTGATGTTCCTGACCCGCGTCTTTTCCAGATTGACAAATTTATTCAGGCAGCTAAAGTAATCCCTGCTACGGTTGAGATTGTAGATGTTCCGGGGCTGGCAAAGGGCGCAAGCCATGGAGAAGGGGTGGGCAACAAATTCCTTGCAGATGTCCAGCAAACGGATGCCCTGATCCACGTATTAAGATGCTTTGACGATGAAAGCCTGGCTCACATTGAAGGTTCTGTGGACCCTGCACGAGACATGGAAATCGTTGATTTTGAATTACAGGTGCGGGATCTTGACCTTATCGACCGAAAGATTGAAAGACTAAAGAAAGTTGCCGGCATCGGCGATGCGGAAGCCAGGAAAGACCTTAAAATAATGGAGGTCTACAAATCTCACCTGGAGAATTTTGGTAACGCACGGACAGCTCCTGTGAGCGAAGTTGATGCCCTGATCATTCGTGATCTGCAACTGCTCACAGCCAAACCTATGATCTATGTATGTAATGTTGATGACGCTTCAGCCATCAATGGCAACGACCATGTTAGCCAGGTTAAGGCACAACTGGGAGAAGATGCAGGAGGAGTTTTGATCATTGCAGGAAAACTCGAAGCAGAGATAGCCGAACTGGATGAAGGGGATCGTGAGCTGTTTCTTGAAGACGCGGGACTTTCTGAACCCGGGGTCAATAAACTGGTGCGCGCCGCTTATAACATCCTTAACCTCCAATCCTTCTTTACTGCCGGCCCCAAAGAAGTGCGTGCATGGACCATTAAAAAAGGAATGAAGGCACCCGAAGCGGCGGGGGTAATTCACAGTGATCTGGAGCGGGGGTTTATCCGTTCCGAGGTGATGAAACTTAATGACTTTATAGAACTGGAATCTGAACAAGCGGTAAAAAATGCCGGTAAGTTCCATGTTGAAGGTAAAAATTATGTGTTAGAAGATGGGGATATCATGCACATCAGGTTTAACGTTTAAACCAGATTATTCAGGCCAATGAATTACGAAGACAATCCCAATAGCATCAAGTATTATGTAAAGAAGTATTTGATAGACAACAAAGCATCGCTGAAAGGCAGGCGTGTGCTTGATTTTCCTGCCGGGAATGGTGTCACTTCAAAAATCTTGAAAGACATCGGCGCCGTACCTGTCGCACTTGATCTTTTTCCGGAATATTTTAGAATTAAGGGATTAGAATGCATACGGGCAAATATCTCAGAAGGGCTGCCGGTAAAGGACGAAACAGGTGATGCCTTCATCTGCCAGGAAGGGATTGAGCATTTCGCTGATCAGTTAAATGCTTTCCGCGAATTCAACAGGGTATTGAAAAAAGATGGGACACTGCTGATCACTACACCCAATTATTCTAACCTCAGATCTAAGCTCAGTTATTTACTTTCCGAAAGTGAGCGGTTTAATTCGATGATGGCGCCAAACGAACTCGATGATATCTGGATGTCGAAACAGGATATAACAAAGGAAATTTATTTTGGACATCTCTTTCTCCTCGGAATTCAGAAACTGAGGGTTCTTGCTAAACTAGCAGGTTTCAGAATAAAAAAAGTCCATTTTACAAAAGCAAAATCAACCTCCGTTTTATTGATGCCTTTCTTTTATCCTTTTATTCTGCTCTCTAACTGGCTGGCTTACCGGAAGAACCTGAAAAAGAACAAGCAATTTGATGCAAGCACGACAAAGCAGGTTTATCATGAGATCTACAAACTTGGTATTAATCCTAAGATCCTTGTTGGAGGGCACCTGATGGTTGAATTCGAAAAGGAGATGGATTTCAAGCAGGTAGGGAAAAACCTGAGCAGTCAGCATAAAGAGTTTGGAGATACCTGATGAATTGATACTTTCTATTTCCTCTGGGTAATAATTAATGGGAAACAACTAATTTCTCTATCGTACTCTGACCATTAAACGTCACTTTCAGGTAATAAATTCCATCCGGCAATGAAGAGGTAACCAGACTAGAAGTGTGAAAACCGATGTTTACCGAAGTTTCTTTGTGTTGCTGAATTTCGTTACTCAGCACATCAAACAGGCTGATTTCAATCTCACCAATTTCTTCAATCCTGGTTTTTACAGTAATCTGATCTCTGGCAGGATTGGGGAAAACACTAACAGACAATCCTTCCACCCCGGACTTCTCTTCTAATCCTACAAACCAGGGATTTATCCGGCTGTAATACACATCCTGTTCTCCATTCAGCGTATTTGCCCAGGCTAGGTGGGCATAATCATTATCTGAATACATGTGGAAATAATCACCCATTTTATCCTGCTGCGGCCAGCCAAGATGGGGGTCGAATTCTTCAGATATTTTTTCGTTTACTGAGAAAGTCTCTCCACCATCGATCGAATAGGAGTAATACAAAGCTGAATTGTATCCCGATTCTGCTTCGCGGGTATCAAGCCACACTACGTCAATGCGGCCATCAGGAGCAACTGACATGGTACCAAACCACTGCCAGTTTTGTGTGCTGATGTCCTGATTAACTCTAATGGGATCATCCCAGGTAAACCCTCCATCAGTACTTCTGGCAAACATCACATCCAACGGATCATTATTGCTGTATCTTTCTACAGAATTGAGCACATATACATTTCCGCTGTGGGGTCCATCTGAAGTATCAACGCTAATCCAGGTCTGCCCCAGCAAGCCGCCTGGATTCGGACCCGTACCAAAACCAGGAGAACCATCGAAGTCAACTTCTGAATGAGGTTCCCAGGCAACCGGCCAATCAGGATTAAATGCTGTGTGCGATACCGATACAATGTACCCGTAATCAGACCAGCCTGCTGCATACAAAGTTCCGTCAGAACTGGTTGCCATTGTTCCCCAGAAGGGAACACCGGAAATAAAAATACAATCTTCGTAGCTTTCACCACCGTTGGTTGAGCGGGTAAACTGAAAAGGAAAACAAATGCTGAAATTTGAGTTCCAGTAGGCATAAATATTGCCAGCGCCTATACTGCCGGTCTGGTCGATGATCATCCATTGCTTGTCGCCGCCAAGGGCATAGGTACCCTCATCCCATTCGGTTGAGCCAGATTCCATTTTATATACATCGCAGTAAAAATCATTTCCATTAACTGTGAGGCTGTTGTAATAAATATTGCCATCAGAATCAGAAGCCAGAACAGGATCAGAACGAAATACTCCCGGATCAATGACGCCGGGGAAAGTCCATACATCTCCTCCATCAAGGGTATAGGCATACCCTGCCTGTCTGAAATTATTGCTTACCGTATTGAATTGTCGCCAGCCGATTACTATTTTATCAGGATCGGTTAGATCAAAAGCAATGGAGGGTTCATTGGCGGCATCCCCCTCGATGTTCTCTCCATCATCGGTTATATTCACCTGGGTAGTGAAATAACTGCTGCCTTCATCCCGGTAGGCTGGAGATTTAGGCATGTCCTCAACAGCTATGTAAATGTATTCACCTTCCACTACCTCTTTATGTGCAGTGGCTGATACTTTTTTTACCGTATCGTTATCGATAATTGTATTCGCTGACGAATGGTTAGTTGCGAATACAAATAACACCAAACCTAATACCAGCTTAATAAAGTTGATTGCGATTCTATTCATGGCTGATTCTTTTTATTACACTGTAAAAATAGGTAATTAATTACTTATTGATAAGCCAGTAAAAATCCACCATCTAAGAAGGTGGCTTTCCAATTGAAATAAATTTCGGGGCAACCAAATAACGTGGTTTCTCGCTATCGGCAATTTCAGTATTTTAGAAACAGGAGAATGACGAGGAACTTCAATCACCTCTTTTACCAATAATATTTACATGATATTTACGTTAGGGTGATATTGATTTTTGATAGAGTTTTATCTAAAACAGAATATGTGTAACAGTCATAAGAGGACGCTCGTCATCGGTGGAAGTATGAAACCGGAGAGGTATTCAAATAAAGCGATATGGCTTCTCCGTGAGTACGACCATCCCGTGGTATCAGTTGGCTTGCGCGATGGGAATGTTGGGGATGTTACTATAAATACGGGTAAGCCCGGGTTCGAGGATATCAATACTGTGACCATGTATGTGGGACCAAAAAGGCAACCCGCAATGTATGATTATATCCTGGGGCTAAAACCTGAACGTATTATTTTCAATCCAGGAACTGAAAACATTGAGTTGGAAGATATGGCGGTCAGGCAAGGTATCGAAGTAGTGAACCATTGTACTCTGATCATGCTCAATGAAGGATTATTCTAGGCGCGTTAACAGAATGCGGGAATTAACAATTATTACTACTTTTGCAGCGTTTTTTCCAGCAGCATCCTGGCATTTGATTTCAATGAAACATATCCCTTCAATAGTACTCCGGATCAGTTTAATGATTTCAGGCTTTGTATTCTCGTCATTTGTAGTGCAAGCCCAGATTGAATGTGATATCAGTATCGATTCAGAATTGCCTGTATGTCCTGAAGGAAACTACACATTGAGTGTTCCGTTTTACGAAGATGTTACTTACAACTGGAAAGAAAATGGGAATCCTATCGGGGAAAACCTCAATGAAGTTGATGTCACTATCACCCAGGAAACAGTTTATAGCATAACTGTTACTGACAACCAAACATCCGAAGAGTGTTCAGATGAGCTAACCGTTACAGTCCTTCCGGGTTTTGAGATCGATTTTATCCAGCGACAACTCACCTGCACTAACGGAGATGAAGCAAATGGAAACAATGCCAAAATACAGGCTATCGCTATGGGAAATTTTGACCCCTCAGAATACATCTATGAATGGCAGGTTGAACCGATACAGATTGCACCTGGTGATCCCTCCCTGGCTATTGGCCTCAAAGCGCATCAGTATTATGACATAGAGGTAACTGACCCTGCAGGCTGCAGAAAAGAAGACAGGTTCTGGACAGAATCCTTCGACAATGCTGACATTGAAATAGTCGCCGATCCTGATACCGCTTACATCCAGAATCCACATATCACTTTTTCATTTATAAACCATTCGGTAGATACCATCCAGATTTCTAATCTTTATTGGGATTTTGGAGACGAATCACCCACCAGCGACCTTGCTACGCCCACTCATACTTATCTTGAAGAAGGAACTTACACCGTTGTACTTACTGCTTATAACCAGCAGGGATGCGACAGTACTTATGCATCCGAAGTATTGATAAAGCCGGTAAACCTTTTTATCCCAAATGTCTTTACACCTAATGGTGATGGCATTAACGACAGTTTCATCATTACAGAGGATGAAAGTACAGGTGACGATGGCGAACTTAAATCTTCACGTGCATTTGAATACGAATCTTACGACGTACTGAACCTTTATTTTGAAAGGTCAGAACTCTATATTTTTAATCGTTGGGGCAGGATCGTTTACAAGTCAAGTGATTATCAGAATGACTGGGATGGCGGCAAATTACCCGATGGAGTGTATTTTTATGTACTCAAATGTTTTGGGGCAAAAAGTGATGAAATTTACAAAGGCTCTGTATCCATATATGGGAGCGGGCGTTAAGACAAATTATTATGATCAAAATACAATTCATATTTGCACTGGTCATCAGCATAAGCTTGCTGAGTTGTGAAAACAGCAACAACTCAGGTATTGACACCAACGTGGTGACTAACCCGAAAAGCGCCTCCGGTGACCTGAAACCTTATGAGATGCCAAAAATCACTTTTGAAAAAACGGAGCACGACTTTGGCAAAACAATCCAGGGGGAAATGATCAGGTATAGTTTTAAGTTTACAAATACCGGAAAATCTGACCTGCTGATTTCCAAGGTTTCAACAAGCTGCGGATGTACTGTTAGCAACTATTCGAATCAGCCTATCGAGCCCGGAGAACCAGGATTAATTGAGGTGATCTTTGACAGCCGGGGAAGAAAAGGCTTTCAGAATAAAACAATTACAGTGCTGGCCAACACCAGTCCGAATAAGACAGTATTAAGAATAAAAACAAACGTAACATTACCAGAAAATAATTAACAAACCCAAAATAAAGAAAAAATGAACAATTTATTAATACTCTTACAATCCGAAGAAGGCAGCAGCACATGGATGCAACTGCTCCCTCTATTTTTAATCCTTGTAGTATTCTACTTCTTTTTTATCCGTCCGCAAACAAAGAAGAACAAAGATTTAAAGAAGTTTCGTGAAGCGCTTAAAAAAGGTGATAAAGTTGTTACCATTGGCGGCATTCATGGCAAGGTATTAGAAATAAAAGAGAGCACAGTTATCCTTGAGGTAGGCAACCAGTTGAAAATGACCTTCGAGAAAAGTTCCATTGCTTTGGACACACAGCAGGTGATGCAGCCAAAGTAACATGCAACGATGCTCACTGGTCTTCAGGAGCTTAAGATTTTTCATTCGTCATACCGGAGTATTAATTACTTTTATGCTGCGGTTTATTTATGGAATCGAAAATACAGTCCGGCATATCAGCCAGCAAGAAGAAGTCATTAGACTCAAAGGTTAAACTCAGGAGAATTGATAACCTGATCTTTATCATCTGTATTTTTATTGCCGCGGTGTTCTGGAGTTTGATCAAACTTTCAGATTTCTATTCGGAATCCTTCGCTTTCAACATCGGATACACCAACGTTCCTGAAGAAAAAAAACTGACCGGCCTTGATGATTCAACTGTCACGGTTACCATCAACGCACGAGGTTTTACCCTTTTGAGAATGTGGTTATTCGAGGATTTGGACAACCTGAGCATCAACCTGGATAATTTTAATATTGACCGACGGGAAGCCAATCACTACTACATCTACACACAGGAAATGAAGGAGCGTCTCGCTGATCAGTTCGAAATCTCTGAAACGAATTTTGAATTTTCCAAAACCACTCTGGGCTTTGTACTGGAAGATCTCAAAGAGAAAGAGATCAGGGTATTGGAAAACCTCGATCTTAAATTCAGGCAGGAGTATGATCTTTACGAAGAGGCAATATTGACTCCCGAAAAGATCGTTGTTTATGGTCCGGCCGATATGCTTGATTCCCTGGAATTCCTTTACACGGAAAACATCCAGAAGTCACTGATCGATTCTGATGTTGTCATGGAAGTAAAAATATCCAATCCTAACCCGGAATTGTTGCGGCTATCACCGGAAGCGGTGACCGTTAACATCAGGGTTGAAAAATATACTGAAAGTTCAATTGAAATCCCGATCGATTTCTCAGACATTAAGCTGCAGTTAAAATCTTTCCCATCAATAGTAAAAGTCCATTTTAAAGTTGCCAGGAAAGACTTTACCCTGGTTCAGTCAGGCCAATTCCAGGTAATTCCTGAAACCGAGGGGGTTGACATTCAAAACAGCGACAGGCTGCACTTAAAACTCATCCGGCAGCCGGAAATCGTAAGGAATCCATGGATTGTCCCCGCTGATGTTGAATTCCTAATTATTAAATAATGCTGAAAGTTGCCATTACCGGAAATATCGGCAGCGGCAAAAGCACCGTGAGTAAAATCTTCGGATCATTGGGCATCCCTGTTTTCATTGCTGACGAAGAAGCGAGAAAGCTATACGAAGAAGAGATTGTCAGTCGACAGGTCAAAGAAATGTTTGGTGAGGACATCTATGAATCGACAGGAAAACTGAACAAACAAAAGCTGGCGCAGATTATTTTCAATGATGCGTCGGCGCTCAGGCAAATCAACAACCTTATTCACCCACTTACTCTGGAGCGCTACACTGAATGGCTGGATGAGTATCAGGAACACCCCTATACCTTGCATGAATCAGCTATTCTGTTTGAAAATAAACTGGCGCATCATTTTGATAAAATCATCAATGTGTCGGCACCAATTGAAATCCGGCTGCAAAGGGTAAAAACACGCGAAAAAGAAGAGAATCAACGTGTACTTGAAAGAATGCGAAATCAGATGCCGGATGAAGAGAAAGACCGGCGGGCAGATTTTGTCATCAACAATAACGGAAAACAATTTCTAATCCCACAGGTTATTGAGATTGATAAACTTTTACGAGAATAGATTATGGAAGCCTGACTACTTTTAATGTCATGTTTACTGATAAGGAGGATTACTTTGTGGGCGGTAGTTCTAAATAACTGAAACAGTATTTACCGGCTTATCCGTTCCTTAACAGGATTGGGCTTCACTTTCAGTTCTTCTATGGGAACATTCGATCGAACATCATTGGCAAATGATGGAAACAGCCACAAATAAGCAGCACCAAAATCATCTCTCCAGGTGGCTTCATTATGCTGACCGTTGGGGATGACCTTTGAGGATACTTCTTCGAAACCAACTGAATTCAGGCTTTCCTCCATCTGATACATCATTTGAATGTATTCATCAACTTCCCATTCACCACTGTAGGAAGTAAGAAGTTCAAAAAGGTTTTGACCGTCGTGCATGTATAACACCGGTGTATTGCCTGCTGGATTCATTGTAATCG
Source organism: Chlorobiota bacterium (assembly GCA_030618545.1). Classification (GTDB taxonomy): domain Bacteria; phylum Bacteroidota; class Bacteroidia; order Bacteroidales; family F082; genus JAADID01. The sequence continues at coordinate 503 of JAUXDH010000057.1, read as the reverse complement.
GGTGGAAGGTAAATCCAGATTCGTCTTTTCCTGTCGAGCTGAGGCATGTAAAATTCCTCATCCAGGATCGAAACATTCCAGGCTGCAGTGCTGTCGACAGGTGCACTAAAATCAAACCAGTTGTGGATAGTTACCGGTATTGTATCGCCATTACCATAAGTGAACTCCCGGTTGTTCATCTCTTCACCCAGAGGTCCTTTCTCAACAGTTTCCCATGATCCACGTGTAAACTTGAACTCAATCATTGTCCCCTCTGTAACAGCATCGGCAGTGAATGACCATTTTTCATCTTCGCTTTTTTTGAGCACGTAAGCCGGGTCGCCGGGGCTCCACCCATTTAAAGAACCCGCGATGTAAATGATGTCATCGGGAGGTGTGTAATCAGGAAGAGATTCAATGACAAAAGTGACCTGTGCACCCAGAGAAGTCAACAATGCAAATGAGACTAAGAAAAAGAAAGTTTTTCTCATAAGTTATGTTATACCAATTGTGGTTTATAATGC
>JAUXDH010000051.1 GCA_030618545.1 Chlorobiota bacterium | reverse complement strand
CAATTATTACCTGGCCCCCCATTATCCGGCAAGGGATGCCGGGATTTACTTTGGTATAAATTGGAGGTTTCATAATTAGTTATTGGTCAATTGGTCATTAGTGATTGGTCATTGGTCATTGCCTGCCCGTCCGTATCCGTCATCTGACGGAGAAGGCGGGGTCATCTGTGATTTGTGATTGGTCATTAGTCATTGGTTATTGGCTCTTCACCAATTATCTAATTATCCATTATCCAATTATCCAATTATCCATTAACTAATTCCTCCTCAAACCATACCCCTCTCCTGCTTGATGGCATCGTAAGCAGCATTGAGTTTTGTGAACTTTTGTTCAGCAGCCAGTTTGACATCTTCGCCCAGGTGAGTCACTTTATCAGGATGGTATTTTTTTGCCAACTCGCGGTATGCTTTTTTAATGTCATTGTTGATGGCATTTGATTCCACTTCAAGGATTTTGTATGCGCTGTCGGTATCCTTGATGAACATGGCCTTGATAGACTCATAATCCTTTGGTCCTACTCCCATGTATCCTGAGATTGAATTAATCACGCGGACTTCGGTGGGATGGTGTTTGCTATCAGCAAGTGCAATGCCGAAAAGGTATTGCAAGAGCAGCAGCTTTGAGGAATAATCCATATAACGGCCTATCTGCGTACTTACTTCCTGAACATTGATATCCTGCTTTAATATCTCGCCCAGCATTTTAATGTATTGTCCGCCATGTTCGCTGCCGAAGTTTGTGAAGAAGTATTGTTTCACGAAATCAAGTTCTGAGCGTTTAATGCTCCCATCTGCTTTCATCACCGCGGCAGTCAGTACCAGCAGACTGATGTTGAAGTCCCCACTCTGTGTGCGTCCGTGATCATATTGTCCTTTGCTCATCCCATCGAACATGCTTCCAAACATGAATCCAATTATACCACCGATAGGGCCTCCAAATGCCCAGCCCAATCCGCCGCCTACCCATTTGCCATAGCTGCCGCCACGGCCTGACGGGCGCCCTGCATTACCTTTGGTAGTGTAAGGGCTGTTGTCCTTACCCTCAGATTTGGCGTGGGGGTTTTGTGGATTTTTCGGTGAAGGATTGTTGTCCTTGTTTCCTCCCTCTGTTCTTCGTTTTGAGGAAGATTGCCATTTCATGGCATAATAAAGCGCAATCCCTATCAGGACAATGATTATAAGATATTTCATTGGAAAGATGTTATATGTTATGAGTTATAGGTTATGGGTTAAGGGTTAAAGGTTATTTACCAGTGATATTTGTTATTGGTATTAAACATGACAGTAATGCGGCCTTCTACTTAATGCGAGAAAGTAATAAAGGCAGACCCATTAACCAATAACTTATAACTATAAACCATTAACGATTAGCCAATCATATATTCCTTCTCTTCAAATTTTATTCCAAAGGTTTCCAACTCTGACAAAATGGGTTGATAAATGTCTTTGTGGATTGGCAATACAATTCCGGTATGACTGATTTTACCGGTCATCAATAATTTAGTCGCGATGGCCAGGGGAAGTCCAACGGTAATTGACATGGCTGTTTCAGATTGGTTTTCTCCTTCTACTGCCATTGCGGAAACGATCATTCTTTCTTCATCACCATCCAGGTACTTGAATTCGTGCTGCATTACGATCATGTCCTTATCTTCCGGGTCCATTTTCCACTTTTCTTCAAGAATCTTCTGGAGTATTTGCGCGGGGGTGGCATTTTTTAATCCTACTTTCCTTTTATCAAATACCCCAAGCCACTTGAGTTTTTCAAAGACAACCGGATCCGATGCATTATGACAATATTCCTGTAGTTTGATTTCGACAGGCATCGTAGGATCATATCTGAGAAATGCATTGATAAAATCACGATAAGTCATGTTTTCGGAGTCCTCAATGGTATAACCATCTTCAGTGCATCCGAGTCTGACAAAAACATTCCATGCCTTGCAAAACCCCGGACGGCGTACAGTCCCACGAAACATGGAAGGAATATCTTTTAAACCATAAATCTCTCTGTATTTTAAAGAATCCCTGTTGGCATAAATCTCAAATTCACCCAGCTGCAGGATTTTCCTTTTTAAGAAACGGTCGAACAAACGATGGTATGGAATGTATTTGTATTGCCGGTTATGAATAAAAGTAGAGACCCCGCTTCCTGCCATTACCACATTACGTGGATTCCAGGTAAATTTATAGTTCCATGGATTATTGTCATAATCGGGTGCTACCAGCCCTCCTGTAAAAGAATAAAACGATGTCAGTTTATTTCCTTCCTCCCTGATCCTGTCAATCACACTCATAGCCGACATATGATCGATGCCAGGATCTAAACCCAGTTCCATCATGATGGGTACTCCGGCTTTTTTCGCTTTATCCTCCAGCGCTTTAATTTCTTCAGTAGCATAGGAAGCAGTTAGCATTGGCTTCCTCAAATCCATGCACTTTTCAGCAACCAAATGGTGGAGGTGTGCCGGAAGCATAGAAATGACTACGTCATTATCGGCGATTGTACGCCAGCTTTCGAGGTCATCATTTATGTCAAAAGTTTTTGCTGTTCCATCAGGATGGCCATTAACTTTTGCTCTTGCCATTTCTTCTGAAATATCACCAACAGTGATTCGCCAGTTATGTTCAGAGGCGTTTTTCAAAAGGTAATCGATAAGGTTATTGGTGGATAGGCCGGCACCAATGATCAGAATATTTCTCATTATGTTTAAATCAGATTTGGTGGGCTAATTTACATTCATACTCAATGGCAGCCCATATTTTTCTTTCATTTTTATCCCCATCTTTTCCAGACTATCAAGAATAGGGTTATAAATTTCAGGAAGTACAGGAATATGAACACCGGTCAGGTTGATTTTATTTTCCAATATCATTTCAACACCACAGGCTGCAGGTAATGATACGGTACGGGCTATGGAAGTATCTGTTTTTAAAGTGCCATAATCCAGCATCTCTGATGTGATCAACTCTTCAGAACCATCTTTGTATTTTGCATGGAAAGTATGTTGCATCACTACCATATCCCTTTCATTCTCTTTGATCATCATCCTGGATATCATCAGGTCAGAAACAACATCAAACGGAGATGCTTGTTTCATGTTTATCGGTTCATCCGATAAAAGCCCAATCCATTCCAAAGCCCTGATAGGAGAAGAGTCAACACCGATGTTGAGTTTTTCAGCTAATCTCAGCTTAATATTTTTAGTGTCATCAATGCCGGAAAGATGGGCAATAAAATCTACTGCGGACCACCCGCTCATGTTTAACTCATCATAGGAAAAGAGGTTAAGCTTCTTAAAAGCATCCATGATCTCACACCACCCGGAATAGCGGAATGTCCCCCTGAATACTGATTTTGCTTCAGGAATACCATAAAGATCCTGGTAAGGCAAAGAATCCCTGTTAGGATAGACCTCTAAATTCCCGACCTCCTCGAATGCTACCTTTAACGGGTTTTTAAACAGATCTTCTGTGGGAACATACTTTTCCTGTCCATCCATCAGGTATCTTCCATCATTGTTTCCTGCCATCAAAACACCCTTTGGTGCCCAGGTAAACTTATAGTTAAAAGGATTCTTTTCTACTTCAGGCGCAACCAACGCTCCCGTGAATGAATAAAACTCCACAACTTCACCCTTCTTATTGTGAATATGGTCTATGATCCGCATAGCCGACATGTGGTCGATGCCCGGATCAACACCAAGTTCATTCAGAATAATAATCCCTGCCTTTCTTGCTTCTTCGTCCAGCGCCTTCATTTCCGGCTTCACATAAGAGGTGGTGACCAGGTTCTTTTTGTACCTGATACACTTTTTTGCAACCATCACATGGTAGGCAAATGGAAGCAGGCTGACCGTAATATCATGGTTCTGGATTAACTCATCGAGCTTTTCCTCCTGATCCACCGTCCATGCAAGAGCCACACCTCGTTGGTGTCCATTGATCAACTTGACCGCTTTTTCTTTGGTACGTGAAGCAATGGTGACATGGTAATTCTTTTGCAGCAGGTAAGAAACCATTGGTCTGACAACCATCCCTGCTCCAAGAATAAGAACTTTTTTCATTTTTATTTTAGTTTGGGTTTATTGGCTAAATGTAATTCGAAAAACATATTCTTTGTATGTTAGCTTGAGAAGAGTTTTAACAGGCTTATGTTAAATATTGCCGAAGGTATTTGTAATCAGGTGTAAGCTCTCCCTTATGCAGTATCAAAGCCTTTTTGATAGGCGCCGGCAATTGAAGCTCATCAAAATTCAGGTCAAAATCTGCACTTGCGAGGGCAGGCATAAATCCGATCAATGCATCGCTGAAAGTTTGTGAAGCCTCTCGTGGCAATTCACTTGGAAGAATATCCACAGCCATCACAAGGATTCCTTCGCCTTTAAATCCCATCGCAGGATTTCTTGTTAAAGGATTATACACAAATACAGGATCTTCTATTTCCGTGCCTTTATGTGTACATTCGATTGACCCATCCGGATCGCAGGTAATATCGCCAATAACCGTAAGTTTTGGATTCCCATCCTTATAAAGTTTTTCCAGATAATCTTTAGTAACGATCCTCGGATACCTGTCATCCCAGTACATGCAATTCATTAGCACTGTCAGATGTTTGATATATTTTTCAAACTGATCCTCAAACCTGTCAGGGTGCCGGTAATATTCCTGCAGGTCAAACTCTTTACCTTCTTCTTTGGGTATGGAAAGGTGCTTTTCTTCAAATACTACTTTATATACCAGGTTGCCTGGGAAATCCCCGTGCTTACTTTTTTCCAGCAGATCTGCCGGAGCAATTTCCATAACGGGTAAAAGGTCAAGTATCTCCTGTGCGCCTTGAGACACATTCCCATAACCGGTTAAGCCAATGACCAATGGGTCGACAGCATCAGGCAGCCCGTTTTTTGCAATGAATTTACCAACTTCAGACACAACCTCTTTAGCCTCCTCCAATGAGTTGTAATGATGAGTTTGCCGGATCTTTAAGAATGGTGTATCTATCCCGAGTTCGGCATACCTCTGACCGAGTGACCACAGCGAATTGATCATGCCCGCCAGTCCTGCAAAACGCCCGAAAAATATCAACCTCCTGTCCTGCTCATCCGCTATGCGCTCATAGTCGATGAGGTTGACCTCTTGTTCCATCATTTTTTTCAATAAAGGCATATTATACAACTGCCCTTTGATAGTATGGCTAAAGAAAATATATGTTTTGTTTTTTTCGAAAAAATCGATGGGCATTTCTTTTACACCAAGAATGACTTCCGCATCTGTGATTTCATCTACCAGCTTTGCTCCCGATGCGGCAAATTCTTCATCCTTAAAAACCCTTTTCTCAGAATTCACAACTTCGAAATCTATTCCTTTCTCTATCAATTCTTTTACATGATCCGGAACAAGGGCAACCCTTCTTTCCATCACATATTTATCCTCGTATCTTATACCTATTTTGTGCATGGCAAACTGTTAAATCATTCACTAGCAAACTTAGAAAATATCCTTGCTATTGCTAAATGATTTTAACAATATCCTGCTTTTTTGAATGATTCTTGATTACATGATGTTATCTTGCGATAACCAGCGATTTGCTGACAACTTTTTGCTGGCTCTCAACTCTCATGAAATAGAGTCCTCCGGGCAAATCAGAAAGGGACAGGCTGGTTAAAACACCTTCAGCGCCATTGCTATTGACTGAACCCGATTTTACAACATTCCCAATCAGGTCAATTATTTTAATATTGATATTTCCTTCCATATTTATATGCAGGTTGACACTGGAGACGGCTGGATTTGGAAATATGCTTAAAAGATTATTCTTGTTGAATGGGCCTTCTTCGATATCAAGGATCTCGTCATAAAACGCCACTATCTCCGAAAACAAAATATTAATGTGATTTGCAGAATCAATCCCCGCGGGGTCAAAAGTAAAAGTCAGGTTATTCAGGTCATTCGATGTGCAATAAAAAGCTCCGAGATATCCGGAAAACAGGTAAGAGTCCGGACCAAACTTATAAACTCCATCAGTATCATCTGTCGGTTGGCATGCATCCACCCATGGTTCCGGAGGATCGCTCCAGTTTAGTGTCTCGAGTGTTAAGGTGAAAATCGGATTATCGTCTGATTTATCTAATTGTGGAAGACCCTTTCCGCCATCATCAGTGTAAGTTTCCATAAACCAGGACTTGATACCAAGGTAATCATAAACAAACATTGGTGAGTCAAACACCAGGGGTGTATTAATGTACCTGTCATTCAGGAAGCCGCTTCCCATTAGCCACAGTTTTCCACCTCCATCAATATAATTGACCAGGGCCACATTCGTTTGATCCGTCCCATTCCAGAAGTAAAGGTCTTTTGCATCCGATCCGCTGTACCAGATAACAATCTGATAAGGGTCCATCTCCCCGGTTTTTGGAGACCGGGCGCTGTCTACTGCATTAAACAACACGAGGGATGGCAAATGATTCTTGAGGGTTTCATAAATAAACAGCGCATTTTGTTCGTTTTCACTTTCGTCGTTGATGAATATTGCTGTGATTTGTCCAAGGGACACCAGTGTGCCCAGCAAAAGAAACAGTGAAAGGAAGGTAGTTTTCTTCATAGTACCTGGTTTTGTTACCCTTATTACAAACAAATATTTTGCCAGAGATTTATTTCCGGTGATTATCTTTTATAATCTCCTTCACATTGAATAATCAAACCGGTAAGAAAGTGTCGGTTAAAACCGAATTTCCTGCAATCGATTGCATATAATTTATACTCAATTTATTATAGTTTTCAAGCAATTAAGGCATTAAATTAGTACATTTGCGGCCCTGAAAATTGTACTGTAATTAGTAATAAAAATTAATACGAAATGGCTAAAAGAAAGCATGTTTATTCCTTCGGCGACCGCAAAGCGGAAGGCAACGCAAAAATGAAAAACTTACTTGGTGGTAAAGGCGCCAACCTTGCCGAAATGAACCTTATTGGAGTTCCGGTACCTCCCGGATTCACAATTACAACAGAAATATGTACACTCTATAACGAGAAAGGCCGCGACCATGCGATTGACATGATCAAAGAAGAAGTTGAGCATGCAGTTGCTGAAGTAGAAAGTATCATGGGCACTAAATTCGGTGACAAGGAAAACCCCCTCTTACTTTCTGTTCGCTCAGGTGCAAGGGCTTCGATGCCTGGCATGATGGATACCGTTTTAAACCTTGGATTGAATGATGAAGCTGTTGAAGGCATTGCCAAAAAATCGGGTAATGAACGCTTTGCATGGGATTCTTACCGCCGCTTCGTACAGATGTTTGGTGATGTGGTGCTTGGCATGAAACCGGTATCAAAAGAAGATCCGGATCCATTTGAAGAAATCATCGATTTGATGAAAGATGAGAAGGGTGTTGACCTTGACACTGACCTGACCACTGATGATCTTAAGGAACTGGTGAAGCGTTTTAAAGTGGCAGTCAAAAAGCAAACAGGACATGACTTTCCGGTAAGTGCATGGGAGCAACTCTGGGGATCAGTCATGTCAGTTTTTGACAGTTGGATGAATGAACGGGCAATCATCTACCGTAAGTTGGAAAAAATCCCTGACGAATGGGGAACAGCAGTAAACGTGCAGGCCATGGTATTTGGAAACATGGGCGAAGACTCAGCCACCGGTGTAGCTTTTACAAGGGATGCCGGGAATGGCGAAAATATTTTCAACGGTGAATACCTGATCAATGCGCAGGGAGAAGATGTTGTTGCCGGTATCCGCACACCACAGCAGATCACACTCGAAGGATCCAGGCGCTGGGCGAAGCTTGCACAGGTTGATGAAGAAAGTCGCGCGGCTAATTTCCCGTCTCTCGAAGAAGCGATGCCGGAAATTTACCTTGAGCTTTTTGAAACCCAAAATAAACTGGAGAAGCACTACCGTGACATGCAGGACCTGGAATTTACTGTCCAGCAGGATAAATTGTGGTTGCTTCAAACACGTAACGGAAAACGTACCGGCGCTGCGATGGTGAAGATTTCTATGGACATGCTTGGTGAGAAGATGATTAAAAAGGATGAAGCGATCATGCGAAACGATCCTGAGAAACTTGATGAACTTCTGCACCCTGTTTTTGATGAGCAGGCGATAAAAGATGCACAGGTGATGGCAAAAGGTTTACCGGCATCACCAGGTGCTGCAACGGGGCAAATTGTATTCCACGCCGAAGATGCAGTAGCATGGTATGAAGACGGCAAAAAGGTGATTCTTTGCCGTATCGAAACATCACCCGAAGATCTGGCTGGAATGAATTCTGCACAGGGTATCCTTACTGCCCGCGGAGGAATGACATCGCATGCTGCAGTTGTTGCCCGCGGTATGGGTAAATGCTGTGTGTCAGGAGCCGGTAGTATTAAGATAAACTACAAGGACAGGACAATCATCATGGAGGGCAAAGTTTACAAAGAAGGTGACTTCATCTCTCTGAATGGTACTTCCGGCGAGGTTTACGATGGCATGATCGCTACTACGGAAGCTGAGTTGAGTGGTGATTTCGGTAAGCTGATGAAACTGGCAGACAAAAGATCAACACTTTTGGTCCGTACCAATGCCGACACTCCGAATGATGCTACAGTAGCTCGTGATTTTGGCGCACAGGGAATCGGCCTATGCCGCACTGAGCACATGTTCTTTGGTGATGAGAAAATCATTGCCATGAGAGAAATGATCCTGGCTGAGGATGAAGAAGGAAGAAGGAAGGCCCTTGATAAGTTGTTACCTATCCAGCGAGAAGACTTTGAAGGCATTTTCGAAGCAATGCATGATCTGCCTGTGACTGTTCGACTGCTTGATCCGCCTTTGCATGAGTTCGTTCCACATGACGAAAAAGGCCAACAGGAGATGGCTGATGTTATGGGTGTAAGCATTGAGCATATTAAGGAAAAAGTTGAAGACCTTTCCGAGTTCAACCCTATGCTGGGTCACCGGGGTTGCCGTTTAGGAAATACTTATCCTGAAATTACCGAAATGCAAACCAGGGCAATCATTGAAGCAGCCATGAATCTGAAGGACAGGAAAATCAAGACACATCCTGAGATTATGATTCCTTTGACAGGTACTGTTGCGGAAATGAAAATGCAGGAACAGATCGTTCGTGATATTACAAACAAAGTGTTCGAAGAAAGAGGTAAAAAAATCGATTACATGGTGGGAACCATGATTGAAATTCCTAGAGCCGCGCTCACTGCAGATGAAATAGCAGAAGTGGCTGAGTTTTTCTCATTTGGCACCAATGACCTCACACAGATGACTTTTGGTTACTCTCGTGATGATGCTGGGAAATTCCTCAAAGTCTACCTTGAGAAAGGTCTGCTGAAAGAAGATCCATTCCAGACGATTGATCAGGAGGGTGTTGGACAACTTATGGAAATGGCAGTTAAAAAAGGACGTAAAACCCGCAGGAAGATTAAACTGGGTATCTGTGGAGAGCATGGAGGTGAACCCAGCTCAATCGAGTTTTGCCACCGCATAGGTCTCCATTACGTAAGCTGCTCACCTTACCGCGTGCCGATTGCACGACTGGCTGCAGCTCGCGCCCGAATTGTCAATTCCAAAGCCTGGAAACGCAAAAACAAATAATTTTCACAGCTAAAGTTACTTGAAATAACTTACTAAAAAAGCCACTTTTGAAGAGTGGCTTTTTTTATTTGGTATTGTTAAAATTTGTAATTTGCGTGCGTATTTAGAAACATATTTAAAACCAAAAACTAACACTTATGTCAATCGATTTTAATAAGATCAAAAACGATCTTAAGGACTATGGCATCAACGATGTTGTAGAGATTGTTTACAACCCATCTTTTGAGACGCTTTTTAAAGAAGAATTAAAACCTGATCTGAAGGGATACGAAGTAGGCGTATCGACTGAATCGGGAGCCGTCAATGTAATGACCGGTATTTTCACCGGAAGATCTCCTAAGGATAAATACATTGTTTATGATGATAAGACCAAAGACACAGTGTGGTGGGCAGAGCACGCAAAAACCTCTGACAATAAACCCGTAGACGATGAAACATGGAGATACCTTTTTAATCTGGGATCTGAAGAACTATCCGGTAAACGTTTATTTGTAGTTGATTCTTTCTGTGGCGCCAATGAAGATAGCCGCTTGAAAGTTCGGTTTGTTTTGGAAGTGGCCTGGCAGGCGCATTTTGTAAAGAATATGTTCATCCGGCCTTCAGAAGAAGAGCTTCGGGATTTCGAACCGGATTTCGTTGTATTGAATGCTGCGAAAACCACCAATCCAAAATGGAAAGAAATGAAGCGGGTTGATGGTGTACCATTCAATTCAGAAGTGTTTGTGGTATTTAACCTGACTGAAGGCAGGGCCGTGATCGGTGGTAGCTGGTATGGTGGCGAAATGAAGAAAGGTATTTTCTCAATAATGAATTATTACCTGCCGCTTAAAGGGATAGCTGCGATGCACTGTTCTGCCAACGTTGGAAATGAAGGTGATACGGCTATTTTCTTTGGCCTTTCAGGCACTGGCAAAACCACTCTTTCAACAGATCCCAAAAGGGCCTTAATAGGTGACGATGAACATGGCTGGGATGATGAAGGCATATTTAATTTTGAGGGAGGATGTTATGCGAAAACGATCAACCTTGACAAAGAAAGCGAACCCGATATCTATAATGCGATAAAAAGGGATGCGCTTCTGGAGAATCTTTCAGTAAATGAAAACGGAATAATCGATTACGACGATGCTTCAGTAACTCAAAACACCAGGGTTTCTTATCCGATCTATCATATAGATAATATTGTAAAGCCGGTTTCTAAAGCAGGTCCTGCAAAAACAGTGATCTTTTTGACAGCCGATGCATTTGGCGTTATGCCCCCTGTAACGAAATTAACACCTGAACAAACCCAATACCATTTCCTGTCAGGATTTACAGCTAAACTTGCCGGAACCGAATTAGGTATCACAACACCCAGGCCGGCATTCTCAGCTTGTTTTGGCGCTGCCTTCCTTACTTTGCACCCCACTAAATATGGTGAAGAACTGGTAAAACGAATGGAAGAAAATGAAGCCAAAGCTTACCTGGTCAACACCGGTTGGAATGGCACCGGTAAAAGGATCTCAATCAAAGACACACGTGGTATTATAGACACAATACTGGATGGATCAATCGAAAAGGCAGACACCAGGATGATTCCGATTTTTAACCTTGAAGCACCTACATCCCTGCCTGGAGTGGATCCGGGAATTCTTGATCCGAGAGACACATACGAAGATCCTGAAGAATGGAACAGGAAAGCTACAGACCTTGCCAAATTGTTCATTGAAAACTTTGAACAATACACCGACAATGAAAAGGGAAAAGCGCTTGTTGATGCCGGACCTAAGTTATAGGATTTATATTTAGAAAAAGCCCCCGTATCCATGCTATTGGATATGGGGGTTTTATTTTCTCTATCGATCCCCAACCTGTCCTACGTATTCCTTTGGAAAATCTCGGAGCTACTGATGGGTAAGTCCATTCCACTTTTCCATCATTCCTCTGTTCCATCATTCCTCCCATCCTTCCCTTATTCCATCCTTCCATTCTTCCATTCTTCCATTCTCCCATTCTTCCATCCTTCCATCCTCCCTCCCTTCCATCTTTCCTGAAAAACCCCTTGCCAGATCACCCTCTTTTTCGTATATTAGGGCTTTGTTTCATTAAAACCAGATATTATGCAAACTTATGTTCTGCTCACCAAACTTGCGCCGGAAGCTACCTATCAGCTTAAAGACCGCGCAAAAACAAGCCATGATTGGTACACTCAGGTAAAAGAACTATGTCCCGGTGTGAAATTTCATGCCCATTATGCATTATTGGGCCAGTATGACTTCCTGGATATTTATGAGGCGCCTGATGAAGAAACTGCTGCAAAGGTATCCATGATCAGCCGTGCAAACGGGGCATTGTATGCTGAAAGCCTGATTGCTATTCCACACAAACGATTCCTTGATCTTGCAGAAGAAATTTCTATGCCCTACGATTCTTTGTTCAAATCATACATGAAAAAGAAAAAGAAGAAAGAATAAAAAAGATCCTGGTTCAAACTATAAGTGACCGTTTTACCGCGTTGTGCCAACTTTTACACCTGGCTTCGGCATCAGTTTTTGATATTGAAGGTCTGAATACCCTGTCGGTTGACCACAGTCTTTCCAATGACTGAATATCTTTCCAGAAACCAACCGCCAGACCGGCAAAAAATGCTGCCCCCAGAGAGGTAGCTTCAGATGATGATGATCTTTCAATATCCAGTTGTGATAAATCAGCCTGAGTTTGCATTAAAAGATTATTTGCTGCCGCTCCACCATCTACTCTTACATTGGTAAGTTGACCCTGTGTATCATTTTGCATGGCAAGCATTACATCATTGCTTTGAAAGGCGATGGATTCAAGTGCTGCTCTTGCGATGTGGGCATTAGTTGTACCTCGGTGAATGCCTGCAATAATACCCCTGGCGTCAGGATTCCAATAGGGCGCTCCCAATCCTGTAAATGCCGGGACGAAATATACGCCATCCGTATTTTCTGCATTGTCGGCCATTTGCTCAATATCTTTTGAAGTATTGATAATTTTTAATCCATCCCTTAACCACTGGACGACAGCGCCTGCTGTAAACACACTGCCTTCCAACGCATACACCAGTTCATCTTTTATCTTCCATGCAATGGTAGTGATGAGCCTGTTTTTGCTCGATACCGGCTGGCCTCCAATATTCATCATCAGGAAGCAACCGGTTCCGTATGTGTTCTTCACCATTCCCTCCTTTACACACATCTGCCCAAACATGGCAGCCTGCTGATCTCCGGCCACACCGCTGATGGGTATCCTTGCCTGAATCATTTTGCCTGCCGTTTCAGCAAAAAATGAACTTGTGGGTTTAACTTCCGGAAGAATCTCAACAGGGATATCAAATAACTGAAGCAAATCTTCATCCCACTCCAGAGAGTTGATGTTGAACAGCATTGTTCTGGAGGCATTTGTAACATCGGTCAGATGTTGCTCTCCCTCTGTAAGATTCCATATTAACCAGCTATCAACAGTTCCGAAAGCGAGCTCACCCTTTTCTGCCATTTTACGGGCGTCCGGAACATGCTCCAACAGCCATTTTATTTTCGTAGCGGAAAAGTAGGCATCAACTTCCAGTCCGGTTTTTTGCCTGATCAATTCTGAATGCCCTGAACGCTTCAGTCGATCGCAATACCCTGCGGTTCGCCTGTCCTGCCATACAATTGCATTATGTATGGGGACTCCGGTCTTTCTGTTCCAGATGATGGTCGTTTCACGCTGGTTGGTAATTCCAATAGCAGCTATCTGCTTAGGTGACAAACCTTTCTTTAACAACGCTTCCGAGGCCACTGAAATCTGTGAAGACCATATTTCCATGGGATCGTGTTCAACCCATCCTGGTTGAGGGAAGTATTGCCTGAGCTCCCTCTGCGCAAGTGAATACACTTTTCCCATAACATCATAGATCACAGCACGTGAACTGCTGGTTCCCTGGTCCAGGGAGAGAATATATTTTTCAGGCATAATAAAGCATTGGCATTGTTTCAAATTTACAAAAACGACAATAACCGGTCTGAACATTTGAACCCGGAAGCCGTGGCAAACCAATTGTCTTAATTTTGCAGGATTACTTATGGAACTTAAACTTACTTCAGAATATTATCCTACAGGAGACCAGCCCGAAGCCATTAAACAGCTTGTAGAAGGATTTCAGAGAGGCGATAAAGCCCAGACTTTATTAGGAGTCACCGGCTCGGGTAAAACTTTTACGGTAGCCAATGTCTTTGCACAATTAAACAGGCCTGTTCTTGTTTTAAGCCATAATAAAACTTTAGCCGCACAGTTGTATGGCGAATTCAAACAGTTTTTTCCTCAAAATGCCGTTGAATACTTCGTCTCTTATTACGATTATTACCAGCCCGAAGCTTACATTCCTGTTACCAACACCTACATCGAAAAAGATCTTTCCATAAACGAAGAGATCGAGAAATTGAGGTTAAGTACAACCTCTTCATTGCTTTCCGGACGCCGGGATGTAATTGTGGTGTCTTCCGTCTCTTGTATCTATGGTATTGGTAATCCGGATGATTTCACAAATAATGTGGTCACACTTCAAATTGGGCAAAAAGTCAGCAGGAATAAGTTCCTCAGGGAATTGGTGGGCGCTCTTTATTCAAGAAATGATATCGAACTCAAAAGGGGCACGTTCCGGGTTAAAGGAGATACGGTAGATGTTTTTCCGGGTTACGCGGACTTCGCTTACAGGATTATTTTCTGGGGAGATGAAATTGAACAGATTGAGCTGATTGATCCCTTGCCAGGTAAGACAATCGAAAAGCTGCGCGACATCGCTGTTTATCCCGCCAACATCTTTGTCACTTCTCCTGATAAGATGAAGGGTTCATTGATGGATATACAACTGGACCTGGGACGGCAATTTGACTACTTCAATGAGATGGGCAAACACCTGGAAGCAAAAAGATTGAAAGACCGGGTGGAGTACGATGTGGAAATGATGAGAGAATTAGGATACTGCTCCGGTATTGAAAACTACTCACGGTACTTTGACGGCCGTGATCCGGGATCAAGGCCCTTCTGTCTTCTTGACTACTTCCCCGATGATTACATTACCGTTATTGATGAAAGCCATGTGACACTTCCACAGTTAAGGGCAATGTATGGAGGTGACCGTTCGCGAAAGCAAAACCTTGTAGAATACGGATTCAGGCTCCCGTCAGCCATGGATAACCGCCCTTTGAAATTCGATGAGTTTGAACAGTTGACAGGTCAGATAATTTATGTCAGCGCCACTCCTTCTGATTATGAGCTGCAGCATTCTGAAGGCATTGTCGTGGAACAATTGATCCGCCCTACCGGTTTGCTGGACCCAATGATAGAGGTGCGTCCCAGTGTGAACCAGATCGATGACCTGTTGGATGAGATTGAATTGACAGTATCAAGAAATCAACGCATACTCGTCACAACGCTGACCAAGAGGATGGCTGAGGAATTGACGAAGTATTTATTGAGGCTGGACATCAAAACGAGATACATCCATTCAGACATTGATACTCTTGACAGGGTGGAGATCATGCGTGATCTCAGGCTGGGAAACTTCGACGTGCTTGTTGGTGTAAACCTTTTACGCGAAGGTCTTGATCTGCCGGAAGTAGCCCTGGTAGCCATTCTCGATGCGGATAAAGAAGGTTTTTTAAGGTCTGAAAAATCACTCACACAAACTGCCGGACGCGCAGCACGAAACCTGGAAAGCCTGGTCATCATGTATGCCGATAAAGTTACAAAATCCATGAGCCGGACGATTGATGAAACTGAGCGCCGAAGGGCAAAACAGTTAGCCTACAACGAAAAACACGGCATTATTCCCAGGGCTATTGTCAAATCAACTGATGCCATCATGGAACAAACCTCTGTGGTTGATCACAGGCGGAAAGATATGTATGCGGAAAATACAAGCGCCGGCATAGCTGCTGATCCTGTTGTTCAGTACATGAGCGCCGATGCCATTCGCCAGGCTATTGATAAAAACAAAAAAGACATGATGGCAGCAGCGAAAGATCTGGACTTTATCGAAGCAGCAAGGTTAAGGGATGAAAACAAAGAGTTGGAAAAACTGCTTGAAAACAAAATGGACTAGGCTGACCTATTTAAACTGAGGTATAAAACGAATAAGGAAAAAAAGTTATTTGGCCATAATCCCTGATCAGCCCACCTTAATAATCTGTCCGGAACCTGTAATATTTGACGTTATATCAGGCTCTCCGGTATAGTAAACACTCCCGCTGCCGGTGATTGTAACATTCAGTTTTTGAGTGACGTGAATCCGCACATCACCTACGCCTGAAATTACAATTGTGCAGTTTTCGGTAAGTAGTGGAGAAGCCAGGATACTCCCCGTACCTGTGATTGTAAAGTTCGCATTAGTTGCTTTACCTACCAGTGTGGCATCGCCGGAGCCGTTGATGATAGTTGTGTGATCCAGAACCTCAAAGCTGCTTATTATAATAGCCGACCCGTTTACTTCAAACGTTAACTCATCCTGGATAATGCCATTACCACTGATCTTTCCTGCCCCATTTAAGGTTATACTTTTCATGGAAGGAGAAGTGAGCGTTACTTCAATATTTTGTTGAGTTGAATAGCATTGGTCATTTTGCGCACTGATGACAAGAAGATCATTGGTGACAGTGGTTTGAATAATTTCGAGGATATTCGAATCACCGAATAAATCTATTCTTGAATCAGTAGCAATTGAAAAGCTGACATCATAAGCGCCATTGGCAATTACCCGGTCAAAATTTCCTGGATTGCGGGTATCAATAACCAGGTTTCCATTGCCTTCGATGCAATCGTTACTGTCCTTTTTACAAGCGCTAAAAACTAACGCTACCAGGATCATAAGTGATAAAAGTGCTCGTGTTTTCATATTGGTGTTTTATTAAAAACTTTTAAAAATCCTTGCCTGTGACACACCCGGTGCCGATATATCCAGATCCATAAAATACCCAAATGCTGTCTGACTGCAAAGATAGTCGGCATTTTGCATTCGTGCTTCCACCCTATCGAACAATTCTTTTGTAAACACAGGATCAGCTTTTGTTTCCGACAGATGGGCAAACGAATGAAGAATAACTTGTTTGGTCTGGTTTTTTTTGGCGGCCCATTTCAGGTTCTTAACCATTTTTGTTTCTACACTCTTTATATCTGATTCATCAGATGCTTCGGCATGGATAAAAGCAACCAGGGCATTTTCATAAGCGCTTCCGTCATTTTCTTCATCGAACTTATCTAAAGTTCTAATTGTTGGATGGTAAATGAACCTGGTACAATAAATCATTAATAACTTCATGCGAAAAATTTATTCGAATTTAAGAATAATGAAATAACTTTGAATACTTTTTTATCCCTTTTAAAGACATATCTTTTTATGAAAGAATTCTGGGACCAGCGCTATGCCGAACTCGATTATGCTTATGGAACTAAACCAAATGTTTTTTTTAAAAGCCAGATCGATGATTTAACACCAGGTAAATTGCTTTTACCGGCTGAAGGTGAGGGAAGAAATGCGGTTTATGCAGCACGCCTCGGGTGGGATGTCTATGCATTTGATATAAGTGAAGAGGGCAGGAAAAAGGCTTTAAAACTAGCTGAACGGGTAGACGTTGAAATTACTTATAAAACCGGTGACTTTGCAAAACTGGGATTTGGTGATAAAACATTTGACCTCATAGCCTTTATCTTTGCCTATGTTGACCCAAAAATAAGGTGGCTTTTTCACAGTTCTTTGATCGAATGTTTAAAACCCGGCGGCAGACTGATCCTTGAAGGTTTTTCAAAAAACCAGTAT
>JAUXDH010000082.1 GCA_030618545.1 Chlorobiota bacterium | reverse complement strand
TCCAATACATGAAAGAAAATGCCACTATTTCCGCCTTCCGAAATTGCCCATTCCAGCGAAAGTTCAAAATCCTCAAATTGATCTTTGGTAATTATATCTCCTCCCAGATCCCCTCCGTGACCAAGAGCAACGAGATTACTATCCCTGATTACCCAAGCTTTTGGTAATTGTTCCTGTTTAAAACCACGCCATGACTCAGTATCACTTCCATCAAAGAGATATATCCAATCATTAGCGGACATATCTTCATGCGCTTTTTTTTGTGTCGTTTGGTAACAATTTGAAAAGACTACAAATATGAAAACAATCAAGGAAGGAACACCCATTTTATACATAGTAATCTGCTTATCTAATTGAGGTTTTTTTGGAATGTTAAAAATAAGAAATGTATGCAATCAGATTGGCCCCAATTCTAAATTCCTTTTTTTATATCGATTATTGATTGAAAGATTGAGTCCACTCCGAAAACAACCAAAATAATAAAATGCCACGAAGACACCAAGTCACGAAGGATCACAAAGCATCACAAAGCATCACAAAGCAAAGAAAACTAGGATATTAACCTTGGTGCATCTTTGTGCCTTTGAGCCTTGGTGGCAAGAATAAGGACTTTTCAGAGTGGACTCAAAGTTTGAAGTCCTCCGCAAAGCGGTCTTTCGGATAATCTAAGTGCTCGTAAACCGTAAACCTAATTCGTAAATCTCTTTTATTTGTCTCAGGTCTTGGTTCTTGATTCTTGGCTCTTGGCTCTTGATTCTTGCTTCTTGTCTCGGCGATGGCTCATTTTGAAATATATGCTTCAGATACTACTTAATCCGTTATTCCCGACTAAGCGATAAATGATGAAGAATCCCACATTTTGAAAAAAATCCTTTTTATTATAACAGCACTTCCCCTCTACGATAGGCAGGGTGCTGCGTACAGTCGAATACTCGAATACGCAAAAGCCTTGGTTCTCGATAAAGGAACGAGTATTTATTTGCTTTCCTATGACTACCCTGATAATCTCTGGAAATCGAAATTGGAGGTTATTCCCAATGTGTTTATCTGTGGTAAGAAGATGAAGACTAAGGATAGTGGATCATTTCTGACCAGGGCCATTGAAAAAAAGATCGATGCTAATAAAAGAACATATTTTCTTAAAAACTTAAGTAATTTCCTTGATCAATTTGACAGTAAGCGATCAGGATTTGTCTATCCTTCGCTGATGGGTTATCAGCTTGAAAAAGAAATCATTAAACTATTCAAGGCAAAGAGTATCCCGGTGTTTTCGGAACGTAATGAATTGAAACGTGGTATTGCCCTCAACAAAGCATTCCCCAGGAATCCGCTGAAAAAAACCATCTTTTCTTTGAATTATCCTTTTCTGGTATGGGATTTCAACAAGCAGGATAAACTGGCAAAAAATTATGATGGGAATATTGCTATTTCCACAACAATGGAGCAATATCTGCTGAAAATGAACAAGCCTGTGATCAGGATACCCATTTTGTCAGATATTGATAGGTTTCAAATTAAAAAACAAACCCATAGCGATGATACGATCAATATCGGATATACCGGATCCCTGACTTTTAAAAAGGATGGATTAGGAGAGTTAATTAAGGCTATAGGACTCTTGATAAACAAGTATAATGTTACAAATGTTAAACTTAACATTTACGGTTCCGGTTTCAGGGATACAATTAAAAAATTAGAGTCATTGATCAATAAACTTGGTTTATCAAAACATATATTTCTTCATGGTAAGGTAACTTCAGAAGATATTCCAAAGATACAGGTACAACAGGATCTTCTTGTTCTGGTAAGGCCACAAAATCTTCAAACCCGTTTTGGGTTTTCTACAAAGCTGGCAGAGTACATGGCTTCCGGTGTAGTGGTTCTGACAACCGATGTAAGCGATAATCTGATGTTTATCGAAAATGCAAAAAATGGTTTTGTTGCTGATAGTTATCTGGCAGAAAAAGTAGCCGGGAAATTATTTGAAATAATAAGTAACAAAAGTTACCTGGATAAGCAAATCACTCAAAGTGCTTACGAGACAGCATTAAAATACTTCAACAGTAAGAATTACAATGATCAATTATCAGGGTTCCTGTTTCAGAATAAAAAAAATCAAAAAGCGTTTAATTCTTGAAAGTATTGCATGTAATATCATCAATGGCTCGCGGAGGAAGAGAGCGTCAGTTGGCGACTATCTTCAAACATTCGGCTGATCGGGGTCTTGAAAACAAAATATTGATATTTAATAAACATAAAAGTGATTACCTTTCCGAATATGCTATTTTGGAGGAAGATGTGTTTTATCTGAAAGAAAAAGGAACAATAGGGAGATTAAGAGAGATAAAGGAAATTTTCAAACAATTTGAACCTGATATTATTTATGCCTGGGGAGGGTTCGAGTTCAACTTTTGTTATATACTTTCACCATTTACAAAAGCAAAGATTATCAACGGCTCTATCAGGCATGGTATAGTTGTGTTAAATAAAAAGCATTTATCCAGACTTTTTTTTCTTCACCTGAGCAAGAATATTGTGGCCAATTCAAGGGCAGGTCTTCGGGCGAATAAACTCAAACGAGGATATGTTTTATACAATGGTATCGACAAAAAATTTTCCAGAAATTTCTCAGAAGAAGAAAAAAAAGAAATACTGGGATCAGTTTTTGATGATTATAAGGGTGAACCAGTAATCATTTCTGTCGCAAATCTTGTTCCTTTTAAGGATTACTTTACAGTATTTAAGTCTTTGAGTGATATAAAGAACAAGGGTGTTTCGTTCCGATACATGGCGATTGGTGAAGGGCCAATGCGTAAGCAGTTGGAAACCAAAATCGATAATCTGGAACTTACGAAGGAGGTAACACTAGTTGGCAGAACAGATAAGGTACTGCAATATCTAAAGGCTGCTGATTTGTTTGTTCATTCCTCGAAAGGAGAAGGCTGTTCAAATGCAATTCTTGAGGCAATGGCAGCAAGCCTGCCGGTTATTGCATCAAATACTGGAGGTACACCCGAAATTACCGGTATTGAGAACGGACAGTTATTTGAATACCAAAATGAAACGCAACTGACAGAAGCATTAGGAGCGCACTTGATTGATCCCGAAATGCTATTGCGAAAAAGCAAACGGTCAAGACAAATAATTGAGGAACGTTTTACTATTGAGAAAATGATTGCCAATTACCTCTCAATTCTGAATAAAATTAGCAAATAGCATGAGGAAGTTCATTACACAAAAGCTTGGAAATCAGTTGTACGATTTGCTGAATAAACGATCACTCACAAAATATTATAAAATATTCAAGCCTTTGGTCAATGCTGACCGCAAAACCATAGTAGATTTCCAATTCGATAAACTGCAGAGCTTACTCGAACATGCCTATGCCAATGTCCCTTTTTATCGCAATCGTTTCGATGATTTGAAACTCAAACCTGAGGATATTCGTTCGATGAAAGATTTTGCGGCGTTTCCATCCCTAACAAGAGAAGACCTTCAGAATCATTGGAAGGATATTAGAGCTGCTAATTTTAACAAGGATGAATTATCCAAAGGTTCGTCAAGCGGATCAACAGGAGTGCCTGTTGTTTATTTTAAAGACACTAATGCATCCAGTGCCGGTAAAGCTGCCCATCAGGTAGGTTGGGAACTCTCGGGCTGGGAATTCGGAATGAAGGGCCTCCATATCTGGGGAAATCCGGCAACTGTTAATAAAGAGTGGAAACGTTTATCGTCAAAATTGAAGACAAAGGTGTATAACCAATATAAGTATCCAGCATATCAGCTTACTGAAAAAGGTAAATTCGATGAATTGGTTGCCTACATCAATAAAATGAAGTTTGATTTTATTGATGGTTATACCAATGCAATCTATTTGCTTGCTGATTATGTAAAGCAAAATAACATTAAGATTCACAAGCCGAAATATGTACTTCCTACAGGAGAAAATCTACAGGGATTTCAGAAAAAGTTAATGGAGGAGGTCCTTGGTGATGTTTATGATGAGTACGGCTGTAGTGAGATTAATGGGATTGCCTACGAATGTGAAAAGTGCAAAATGTATCATGTTCTCGAACCGCACGTCATCGTGGAGTATGGAAAAAAAATAACTGAAGAAGAGCATGCCCTGATTATTACTGATTTAGACAATTATGGTTTTCCACTAATCAGGTACGAAAATGGTGATGCGGGGATACCGATTGTTGAAGATGAGATTAATTGCGAGATTCAGTTTCAGAGGTTAAAAATGATTTCAGGACGGGTATCGGACATTATCCACTTCCGGGATGGTGGTGTGTTGTCGGTACCCAGTTTTTTTGGCAGTATGTTGCTTAAGCAGATCAATGGGATTATACAATACCAGATTGAACGGACCAAGGTGGATCAACTAATAGTTAAGCTTGTTGTCGGAGCAGAATTTGGTTCATCTGATAGCAAGAAGATTGAAGATTCTTTACGTGATTATCTCGGTGATTCTATCCGATGGGAGATCAAACTCGTTGATCAGATTGAAGTAAACAAAACCGGAAAATTCAAATTACTTATTGATAAAACAAAAAAGTAATGTTAAGGTCAATATATAAATCATTCAGGGGAATAATGCCCAGGAGCATTAAGAGCGAGATGACTAAACTGATTTTTAAGTTTAGCAGCAAGCCATTTGTGAAAAAAGATATTATTCCACTTGAGAAAAAATTTCCTGGAGGAAAATACCAGGGCGGAATGGTTATCTCTGCTGACTTTGAATTGGGATGGGCCTGGCGTTATTCCAAGACGAATCCATATCCTGATAAAATGGCCACCCTGGCAAGGAAGAATTTTCCAGAGATTATCCGCCTTCTCGATGAGCACAACATCCCGATTACTTTTGCCACTGTTGGGCACTTATTTCTTGAATCCTGCAAAAAAGACGATCACAACTGGATGGAGAAAATCCCCTATTTTGATGACCACTGGCGGTATACTAAAGGCGATTGGTACGACTGCGACCCACACACACATTGGGAAAAGGCAAGAAACTGGTATGCCCCTGACCTGGTAATGATGATTCAGAATGCAAAAGCGGGACATGAATTGGCAACACATACTTTTACGCATATTGATTTCAGTGACAAAAATTGTCCTCCCAAAGTTGCAGAAGATGAAATGAAGGCTTGCATTGATGCCATGAAACCTTATGGCGTAAGGCCGGAATCCATCGTCTTTCCGGGAGGCACTTTTGGAAATATCAAAGTGCTGAAGAAACTGAATTTTAAAATCTATAGGAAAAATACGCCTTATGACCTTGCTTATCCGTATTATGATGAGCATGGGTTGATTGTTACACCTACCTCCCTCGGCTTTTCAAAAATACACGATTGGACCTCATCTTATTACATCAAACGCTATAAAACATACATTGACAAAGCAATTAAAACGGGTACAATCGCCCACTTTTGGTTTCACCCCTCATTCGATGATTGGACTTTAAAGAAAGTAATGCCAGAGGTAATGCGTTATGCTGCTGAAAAAAGAGAGAAAAACTTACTCTGGATTGGTACTATGAAACAAATTGCTGACCACATTAATAATATTAACACATAATATATGGCTTATATATCTGTTATCAAGAAAAGTGATCGGAGCAATGCCAGGTTTGTGGAAGAGTGTAGATTGATCTCTTTTATTCCACGAATCGAATCAAAGGAGCATACAGTTGATGGAAATGGTTTTAGCGGTATCATGCATATTCGCAAAGAATTGTCCAACGAAATATTCGATGGTAATTTTTACGAGGATAATAACTTTGTAGTTTTCATTGATGGATACATCGCCACTAAAAAGAAAAAAAATTATGCTAAGTATGCTCTGGATGGATTCTTGAATGATAAAAGTCGATTTATTGCTGAACTCAATGGTGAATACAATATCATTATTTACAATAAACAAGAAGATAGCATTGATCTTTTTAATGATCGTTTTGCTGCAAGGCCAATTTTTTTCAGCCAAAAGGCTGAGGAACTAATTATTTCAAATGAAATCAAAACCTTATTAAAATTTGGCGATCGTGCTATTAATAAAGAAGGATTACTTGAGTTTATGCTATTTTTTCATAATGTAGGCGACTGGACTATTTATGAAAACGTTAAAGCATTAAAACCTGCTTCTCATCTAAAATTCAGAGGAGCCTCAATAAATATTAGTACTTATTGGTCGTTGACATATGATAGAGTCCAAACTAAAGTAAAAAATCTAGCAAATGAGGCGAAACAATTGCTTTCAGATTCTGCCGAACTAAAATATAGGGACAGGAATAAGACTGGTTTAGGATTAAGTGGTGGCCTTGATAGTCGGTTAATTGCAGCAACTATTCCAGATCATTTGAAAAACAGTATGTTTGTTCGAACTTATGGCCTTGAAAATTCGAGCGAAATGAAGATTGCTCGTGAATTGTTCAAGAAACTTAAATTCAGCGAACATTTCACCCACGAGCCAATTGATATAAGTTTTCACAAGTTATTGTTTCCTGCTGTATGGCGAACAGAAGGTCAGATACCTTTTTATGGGTTGAAATCACTTACTCAGCACGAACTGCTAATAGATAAGATGTATTTCAAACTGCCCGGGCATTTCGGTGATGTATTGACAGGGAAAAGCCTGCGGCCGTTTATGTTTAAACCAATGAACAGAGAAAGTTTTGTGGAAGTTATGTTTAAACACACCATTAAGCTAAATCTAAACCAGGAAATTAAGCAAGTGTTAAGGCCTGAATTTTATAACAGCCATATAGATTCAGTTAAGGGGCATTTTAGGGAATCGTATAAAACATTGAAAGCAAACAACAATTGGGATCTTTGTTCTGTTTGGGATCTTCAGAACCGTCAGCCAAGGTTTACATTTCATGGTAGTCAGGTAGATGCATATTTGCAGGAAACCATTAAGCTATTCACGGATTACCAATATGTTGACTTAATGACCACTTTGCCACTCCGTCTGAGGTTTGGACAAAGTTTCTACAAATATATGATAGCAGTTGAATTTCCTGATATAGCAGATATTCCTAACGGTAATACAGGGGTTGTTTTGAAGAAATCCATACTCGGTAATTATATGGACCTCTTTTCGGTTTATAGAACCGGGATGCGAAATAGAAAAAGACGTTCTTCAACAAAGGTAAGCGGTAGTTATGCAAATACACGACAAGATAAAGAGCTGAAGCAATATTTACTTGATTTTATGGATGATTCGGCTTTCCCGGGAGATTGGCTTGATAAAAAGGGTATGCACCACATTATTGAAGAACACTATAGCGGACGAGTGGATCATAATTATACGATTGGTATCCTTGCAACCTTTATCGCAGCCTTTGATATGTTTATTACAAATAATTATTCCGCTGTTCCTGAAAGAGCCCAACCATTGAAATCCAACTAATTAGTAGATGAAAGTACTATTTGTTTCCAGTGGGAACTCCATTACATTTCCTATTGCGCCATTCATTAAATCACAGGGCGAATCACTAATTAGAAATAGTGTAGAATTGGAATACTTTACCATTGTGGGTAATGGATTTAGAGGTTATTTGAAGAATATCAGAAGACTTAAAAGAGTTGTAAAGGATACTAAACCGGATATTATCCACTCTCATTATTCACTGAGTGGTTGGATTTCAATATTTGCAAACAGAAAAAAAGCCGTGGTTCTATCATTGATGGGATCGGATGTTCATGGAGGAAATACCAAACTACTGGTAAACTTTATTCTAATGATCCAGGTTTTTATGATACAACTTTTCAATAAGGTGATTATTATAAAATCAAAAAACCTTTCGAATGGTTTATGGGCAAAAAAGAAATGTAGAATTATTCCTAATG
The DNA here is from genome assembly GCA_030618545.1 of Chlorobiota bacterium. GTDB lineage: Bacteria > Bacteroidota > Bacteroidia > Bacteroidales > F082 > JAADID01. The sequence goes on along the minus strand of JAUXDH010000082.1, from coordinate 3,745 downwards.
GAGTGAATTTCGATGTTTTTGTTCCCATGGATAAAAAAGAGGTGAGAAAAAAACTGAACCTGGAAAATGATAAAAAGTATATTTTGTTCGCAGCCAATCCAAAAGATTCCAATAAGAACTTTGCCTTATTGAAAGAGGCCATTGAACAGGTAAAAACCAAAAACATTGGTATCCTTACACCATTCCCGGTTCCACATCGTGACATGGCAGATTATTACAATAGTTGCGACCTGCTTGTGTTTCCGTCCATCCTGGAGGGATCTCCCAATGTGATTAAAGAGGCATTGGCCTGCAATACGAGGATCATTGCCACAGATAGCGGCGATATCAGAGAGAGGGGAGAAGGTATCGACAGTATCACCTTTTGCAGGTATGACAGCAGGGAACTTGCTATGAAAATAGACGAACAGATTAACAACACTCAGCCGGTAACTTCCAGAAAGAAGATCAGCGATGAGCTTGATGAAGACAAGATCGCTGCCAGACTAATTGATATTTACAACAGCTTAGTTTAGCATGAACGATAAGCCGGGAGCCATTATCATTGAAGGCCATGTGCAGGGATTGTCCAATACACGGTCATTGGGGGAAGCCGGTATTCCGGTAGTGGTAGTGGACAGGCACAACTGCATCGCCCGACACTCAAAATATTGCACAGCCTTTTACCAGTGCCCTGATTTTAAGAGTGAAGAGTTTGTCGATTTCCTGGTCGACCTGGCAGAAAACAAAAACCTGAAAGAATGGGTGCTGATACCATCAAACGACCACATCGTTTTTAACTTGTCTCAAAATCTGGAAAAGATTTCAAAGCACTTTAAATCCCTGGCCCCACCTCCCGGTGAACTCTTAAACATCTATAACAAGCAAAAACTTTTAGAAAATGCTGAGAGTGTAAATGTTCCTTTTCCTAAGACATGGTTTCCCGGGGCTGCTGACTTAAAAGATTTTCCTCTCAAATTCCCGGTCATCACCAAGGGCAAGTTCGGATTGACTTTTTACAAAACCTTTGGCAGGAAAGTCTTTTTTGCTGAGAATGCCGGGCAGTTGCAGGAACAGTTGGAGATGATTGCCGAGAAAGCAGGCCTTAAAACTGTTTTTGTCCAGGAGATCATTCCCGATGTTGGCACAAACAAAACTATTTCCTATACCGCATTCAGTGTTGACGGAAAGATAAAAACCCACTGGATTGGACAAAAACTGAGAGAACACCCATGGACTTTTGGCACAGCCACTTTTACCGAAAGCATTATCAATGAAAAAGTACAGGCATATTCTGAAAAGCTTCTTCAGAAACTAAAATATACAGGTGTGAGCGAGGTGGAGTTCCTTTACCACCCCGAAGAAAAGGAATACATGCTGATTGAGATCAACCCCCGGACCTGGCTCTGGGTAGGACTGGCAAAGGCCTGCGGAATTAATTATGCCCTTTACATTTATAATTATTTGAACGGGATCGCATCAGATTACCCTGACGCTTACAAAGTAGGATTGCGGTGGCGCAATTTCTGGACCGATACGGTTTATTCCATGATGGCCATTGCCAAAGGGAAGCTAAGCCCGGGTGAATACCGGCGATCATTAAAACCACCGGTTGTTCATGCTGTCAGGTCAAAAGATGATCCCAGACCATTCAGGGCGATGACAAGGATGTTGCTGTCACTGGCTGCAAGGAGGTAAGGAATAATACCGATTATGAAAAAGAGGTTCATTATTGATATCGGACACCCGGCCCAGGTGCATAACTTTAAGTATGTGTATCGGGAGCTTGTCGACAGGGGCTGGCAGGGTTTCTTTACCTTAAAAGATAAAGAAGTGGCTAAAAAGTTGCTGGATCACTATGAAATTCCTTATCGTGAATTGCGCAGGAATTACAAAGGCAAGCTGGTCAACATGATAGTTGCACTGTTGAATACCATTCAATTTACATTCATTTGCCTGAGATACAAACCCGGAATTATTATCAGCAGAAATTCTATTCATTCCAGTCTCACCGGCAAGCTATTAAGAATAAACCACATTGCTTTATCCGACACAGAAAGCGCATTAAACCTTTCTAAATATGTGGATGCTGTGGTAACCGGAGAAAGTTACAAACTGGACCTGGGCGATAACCATATTCATGGAAAACTAAACATTGAATTATTTTACCTCCACCCAAAGCGCTTTAAACTTGATAAAGATATTTATCGTTTGCTGAATCTCAAACCCGGTGAAAAGTTTACGCTTATCCGTTTTGTTTCCTGGCAGGCCCATCATGACACAGGTCTGGAGGGGATGAGCCTGGAGAATAAAATAAAGTCGGTAAAGGCTTTTGAGAAGTTTGGAAAGGTGCTGATCTCTTCAGAGAAACAGCTTCCGGCTGAACTGGAAAAGTACAAGATTTCTGTTCCACCGGAAAGAATGCATGATGTACTGGCGGTAGCTTCACTGATGTACGGCGAAAGCTCCACGATGGCTTCAGAGGCAGCTATGCTGGGAACGCCTGCCATTTTTCTTGATGATGTTGGCAGAGGTTATACGGATGAGGAAGAGGATTATGGGCTGGTATTTAACTTCACCTCAACTCCTGAATACCAGGAAAAAGCTATCAGGAAAGGAGTGGAGTTACTGCAAATCGACAGTTCAGTTATCCGGAAGAGAAGAGATGTATTTCTTGAAGACAAGATAGATGCAACCGGTTTCCTGGCCTGGTTCATCGAAGACTTCCCGGAAAGTCTCAGGATCATGAAGGAAAACCCGGATTACCAAGAGAGGTTTAGGTAGCAGTCAGCAAGCCTGCCTGTATGGGTCAGCGATCGACTAACTAGGTACTATTGACAGCTAATTATCTGGTTTGAACAGTATCAAATTATTAGCGCATTAGCGGCCTCTTCTTCTTTGCGTAACTCAGCGCTTCTCAGCGCAACTTTGCGTAACAGCTCTTACTCCCGATAATAAAAACTAAAAAATGGATTTCACCCAAAAGATATACAGAGAATTACTAGTAACACTAAAATCCGCCGGCTATACCTTCCAAACTTTCGAAGACCTTGTCCGGCATCCCAATGAAAAAGTTATTGTACTGAGGCATGATGTAGATAAACTCCCACAAAATGCTGTTGACCTGGCGAAGATTGAACAATCACTTGGTCTGCAGGCAAGTTATTATTACCGCATTGTAAAAGAAAGCAATGTCCCTAAACTAATTGAAGAAGTTCGCAAATTGGGTCACGAAATAGGATATCACTATGAAGATCTCACCTTGGCCAAAGGCGATAAAAAGAAAGCGCTTGGTATGTGGGAAAAGAACCTGGAATATTTCCGCAGTTTCTATCCAGTTACCACCGCTTGTATGCATGGTAGCCCGATGAGCAAGTGGGATAATCGCCTCATCTGGGAAGATTACAATTACAAAGATTACGGCATCATCGCCGAACCTTATTTCGATATTGATTATAACGAGGTCTTTTATATCACCGATACAGGTCGAAGCTGGAATTCCACCGGTGTAAGTGTACGGGATAAAGTAGATTCCGGTTTTGATATCGATGTAAACAGCACCCAACATTTTATTTCTCTCGCCAAAGAAAACCGTTTACCCAACAAGATCATCATCAACACCCACCCACAACGATGGTTTGACGCGGGTTTCGGCTGGTTCCGCGAGTTGGTTTTGCAAAACCTGAAAAACCAGGTAAAGAAATTTCTGGTTAAAAAATAATTTACTTCCGACCTGCCTCATCTCCGGGAAAATCCTCTGTTTTCC
>JAUXDH010000100.1 GCA_030618545.1 Chlorobiota bacterium | reverse complement strand
CACTGATCAAGGTTGGCTGATGTTGTACCACGCTGTTGAAGCCAAAGGAAAAGTTGGTATCTACAGGACATACTGGGCCTTGCTTGACAAAGCAGATCCTTCAAAGATTTTAATCAATGCGGATGAGGAGCCACTGTTGGAAGCCAATCCCAAATTGACAGAAGATATGAGAGCATCCATTTATCTCGAAGATGTTGTTTTCACAACCGGCATTGTTGATGGTGGTGATTTTTATATTGTTGCTTCAGGTGAGCTGGATCTGGGGTGCAGGATTACGCATGTTCCGAAGATGATTTTTAATTTGAAGAATTAAGATGCAAGACAACAGAGCCAAGATGCAAGAGCCAAGAGCCAATAAGGTTGGTTTCTTTCACTTGATTAATTATCAGGCAACCGATTTAACCATTTCAACCAATTTCCAATTCACTATTAACCGTTAACCATTAACCTTTTCCCCCATGGCAGAAGTTAAACTAAAAAATATCGCGAAGAGCTACGATGGCAAAACCATGACCATTGAGGATGTCAGTTTTGAAATTCATGATACTGAGTTTCTGGTTTTGGTTGGACCCTCCGGCTGCGGGAAGAGTACCATTTTAAGAATGATCGCAGGTCTTGAAGAGATCACTGATGGCGATCTTTTTATTGATGAAAAACGGGTAAATGATTTACAGCCCAAAAACCGCGACATCGCTATGGTATTTCAGAACTATGCTTTGTACCCTCATATGACTGTTTATCAGAACATGTCCTTTGGGTTAAAGATAAAGAAGGTGCCGAAGAAGGAGATCGATCAGCGGGTGAGAAAGGCTGCGGAAATATTAGAGATTACTGAATTGCTTGAACGCAGACCAAAAGCCATGTCGGGCGGACAGCGGCAGAGGGTTGCAATTGGAAGGGCGATCGTAAGGGACCCGAAGGTTTTCCTGTTTGATGAACCCTTGAGTAACCTTGATGCCAAACTGAGGGTTCAGATGCGAGTAGAGCTACAAAAACTCCATCAGAAACTAAAGGCCACCATGGTTTATGTAACCCACGACCAGACAGAAGCCATGACGTTGGGAGACAGGATAGTGGTACTAAAAGATGGAGACATCATGCAGATTGGTTCACCGATGGAATTGTACAATGACCCACAGAACAGGTTTGTGGCAGGATTTATCGGATCGCCACCCATTAACTTTATTGAGGGGCGGATCACAAAAGACAATACCCTCTGGTTTGTCCATGAGCAATCAGGTTTAAAGATAGATCTCACCAATGTGAAGAATGAAAACATCCACACCTTTGTTGACAAAGAAGTTGTATTTGGAATACGACCGGAAAATCTAAAATCCAAAGCTGCTTCAGCAGGCAGGAACCACCACCAACACCAGGTGAAGATTGACGCTATCGAGCAAATGGGAAATGAATTATTGATTTATTCTTTGTTGGGGGCAAACCAGATCATCGCCCGTTTCTCACCGGATGCAAGTGTTGAGGTTGATGCACAAACTGATTTGTTTTTCAACCTGGATAAGGTTTACTTTTTTGATGCGAAGACGGAGGCGGTGATTGATTAAGACTTACGAGCCCCAAAGGGGCGTCTATCAACAGCTCCGGGCGATAGCCCGGAGTCAATTAATTTAAACAAAACAAGCACCAAGGGTGCGTAATCATTTCCATGATTAATATCTGTGGTTATTGATTCCGCCCCGATGGGGCTATGAGCATATTTTAATAGTTTTCCCTGAGCTTCACTCAGGGCTGATGATGTGCGCACCTTTGGCGCTTAAATCCGGGTATCTTGCTTATTCGGATTTGATCCTAAGGAACATTTACGATGCAATCTGGATTTTTGGGATTCGGGCTGTATATTCGGAAATCAATTTGTTTATTTCCCCAACAAAACATTCACCGCCTTCTCAGCATCGGCTAATGCCTTTTCGGGAGTCTTGCGGTTGTAGATCACACAGGCTTCGTATTCCTGGGAGATGATATCGAAAACTTCAACGATCAATTTGTGGTTATCCACCCCTTTGATGTAGTCCACCTGTTCGGCGAAGACCTGCAGTTTTGGGTTTGCATTAAAGAAATCGTCGAAGTAAGTATCCTTTGAAAGATTATTTCTCCTGGGAAACTGGCCGGTGGTTGCAATGAGTTCAAGGTCTCCTTTTTTGTCGATCATGGTGCTGATAAAATCCCAGGCCGTTTGAGGGTCTTTGCAGGTATTGAAAATCACGATGTTTTTTGGATCGCCGTAAGTGTAGGCAGGACCTTCATGTCCATCCGGTACAAGCATAGAGTAAAAGCCAAAATCCAGGTGGTCGGGTTTGAATTTGTTGAGGTAGGGAACCTGCCATGGACCGGTAAAAAGAGTAGCAACTCTTTCCATGATGAACGGATCCTGGCTGGCTGACATCCGTTGTCTTGAAAAATAATCGTTGTTGTAAAGTTCCTGTAGGAAAGTGAACACACCAATGGCATACCGGTTATTGAATACAGCCTTGTTATCTTTGATCAGTGGCGCCCCATCTGAGGCCGCAAGGTACATGGGATAGAAATTAAACAACTTCTGGTACCAGATTACTTTTACCGTAGTATAACCCACCCACCGGTCAATATACCCATCGCCGCTTCTGTCAAGCTTGATTTTGGCTCCGGCATCAAGGTATTGGGAATAGGTTTTTGGTAATGTTTCGATGCCAAGAGACTCAAACAAACCCTTGTTATATAAAATGATAATCGGGTTTACCTTCCATGGCACCTGGTAAATATGTCCATCCGAAGAAGTTATTTCTTCAATTACTTCTTCCGAGCATCTCGATCTGATGAATTCCATAAATCCATCCAGTGTATCCAGCGGAACAAGCACACCTGCACCGGCATACATTTCAACACTTCCCTGCCACATATTGGCATAAATATCAGGCGTTGTTTTACCCACCACTGATGCCAGGATGATCTCTTCGCTGGACTGCCCTTCGGGGACAGGCTGGAACCTGATCTGATTTTCGGGATGTTTCAAATTCCACTGATCGATCAGACTATTAGTATACTTTATCTCCTGAGCATTATTGGATGACCAGAATAACAACTGGCCGTTGTCTTTGGAAGATTTGCAGGAGCCTAGAGCGATTGAGATTAGAATAAGGAAAACCAGCCTTTTCATAGTATCTGGATCGTGGTTTGGAAATGTAAAAATAAGAAAAAAGGGTCGTACAAAAGTAGTGGTTTTTGGATATTTGTTAATGGCAGAATAGTTGAGTCAGATGAATTGCAATTTGTGGAAATATTTTTGATACAAAGCTATTCCACAAAGCTACACAAAGCGAACACAGAGATCCACAAAGAATCCCAATCTTAGAATGTTGATTTGTCTGTCTTGTCTTAGGTCTTAGGTCTTGTGTCTATCTAAAAAAAAGCCCCCACAAAAACGCAGGGGCTCTAAAATATCAACTTACGATTTGCTATTCCGTAATAGCATTATCCTTTTCGTAGTCGTAAAGTGATTTAACCTGAGCTGTTGTCAAAACTTCATTGTAGATACGAATATCATCCATCCAGCCTTTGAAATAGCCAATCCACTCTGCCCATTGATGGTCATCATCTGAATCATATGCAGCAGTTGGTAATCCCTGGCCAATACAAAAATCAATGCCGGAATGAGGTTCGAGCGGAGCACCTTCAGCAATATCTGCTTCTCTTACGAGATTACCGTCAACGTAAAATACAAGCTTACCCTTTGTGTAAGTAATAGCGAGATGCTGCCACTTAGCCGGTTCCCAATCAAGTGGGAAACCACTATCCTCGTTTATGTGAGCTTCACCCGATCCATCATCCAGGTCTATATGCCGTGTGAAGAACGGTTTGAAGTGTTCAGGAACCTGGAATTTCCATGCGTGCCAGATGTCGTTTGAAAGGAAATAGCCGTGCGGCCACAAAGTGTCAACTTTCATCCAGAGGGAAATACTCATGTCAGGAGGGTTGAGAGCAGTGGATTGGGAAACAACAAAATTAGCTCCCTTTTGGAAAAAGTAGCAATAATCAGCGTTTCCATGGCGGTCCTCAGCAAGGGCAGGTGTACCACCACCCCACTTGGAATATCCGGCCTCGGCAGTTCCATCATGTCCGTTTCCGGAAGCGTCCAGGCCATCTCCATTAAAGAGCCAGTGTGCTACAAGTGCAGCAGGGTTCACATCGGTGATCTTTTTCGCTTCGAATGCCTCCAACGCGGCTGCAAGTGCTGCCTCGGCACTATCCAATTGTGCCTGGGTAGGGCATTGACCGTCATAAACGACTTGAGCAAAATCAATTGCTGTCTGAAGTTCTGCTTTGGAACCGTCAAGATATTCACCAGGATTTGTTCCCTCAACTGCATCATCATGCACTTGTTGTGCATCTGTAATAGCTTGTCCAAGGGCTGTTTTGTCACCGGGAGTACATGGATCCTCATCTTCTTTACATCCACTGAAAGCAATGCCTATGGTCAATGGTATAAGCAATGCTAACATCCAAATTTGTGTTTTTCTCATAATGATAAATTTAAGTTTAACAAAAAGTTTATTAATAACTGTGATAATTAATATTTATTCTTAGTATGATTTTTAAAGTTCAAAATTGGTATCCAATTCAATTTGTGGAACAGGCATAAACTTATTTGTTTCGTAATCAAAGTTAGGCTTTTCCTCAAAAGCTTTGTTGGCATATTCGGGTCCGTAACGGATGATATCGAAATAGCGATGAAATTCAAACCCAAGTTCCACTCTTCTTTCGTGCCTGATGGCATTTCTCACCCCTTCTTTTCCGGTATCCGTAATATCGGGAAGTAATCCATCCGGGATACCAGGATAACCCGGTAAATCAGGATCGTACATATAAGATTCCCTCGCACGCGTACGTACCATATTTACATAGGTTACAGCTTCTCCTGATCTACCCTGCTCATTAAGCGCTTCAGCCATAATCAGCAATACTTCGGAATAACGCATAAACTGATAATTCAATTGTCCATCAGCTTTGCTTTCAACAGGAACCTCACTCAGGGGTTGTATGTATTTTTTGTTTAAATATCCGGTGGGTGACCAGGTTGAATCAAACTGGATGGTATCGTACCATATTTGTCCCGAACGACCAATAGTGTAATCAAGCCGGGGATCAACTACATCTTCGGTAGTAGTTTCAAACTCATCTACGAAGTTTTGCTCCGGTGCGTTGAAGCCATAACCATTGTATGCCCGCGTGTCAAACCACTGGTTCAGGCGGTTGCCCTGCCATGGATCCTGGCCGGCAAGATGTTGTACAGAAAAGACAGTCTCGGGATTATCTTTCGTTGACAGGCTGAAATTGTCACTGTAAAGATTCGTCATAGAGTGTCCTGATTGAATTACCTGTTTTGCAGCATTTTCTGATTGACTCCAGTTTTGGAGAAACAGATGACACTTTGCAAGCAAACCCCATGCCGAATATATTGTTGCCCTGCCGGAGGCAGCAGATTCAGGTAATTTGGATACTGCATCCTGAAGATCAGGAATGATCACATCGGTGAATATAATTTCATAGGGAGTTGCCGCTTTCTGCATTTCAGCAGGAGTTGGCACTGATAAATGCACAGGTATGTCTCCAAAAATACTCGTCAGCCAATAATAAAAGTAAGCCCTTAGAAACCTGGCCTCACCTATTATTTCATCTTTCCTTTCCTGCGACATGCTGATATCACCAATGTTGTCCAGCAGCCAGTTTGCCCTCGAAATACCTTCGTAATAAATTATCCACACATTTTCAAGGTTGCCATTGATGGTGGTAATATTGAAGTCATCTATCAGTCCGATATCAGCCTGGTCACCGGCTATACCACCTTTGGCTGCATCATCAGAAGCGACATCGCCAAACACCCAGATCCGGTTGTCCGCAAATGAAAACGACAAAGCGTTATAAATCCCGGTCAGTCCAAGTTCAGCATCTTCTGCGGTCTGGTAAAACTGTAAGTTTGATCGTTCACCCAGCAATTCCTCATCCAGCATCTTCTGGCAGCCTGAAGAAAGGATGCCGAAAGCTATGAGTATAATAAGCAGTGTTTTAATTGTATATTTCATTGTCGCAGTCTTTTCAGTTAAAAGTTAAAGTTTACTCCCAATGTGTAAATCCTTGGTACCGGATAAGTTCCCCAATCAATTCCGGAAGCCAGATCGGGGTTCTGAACCGTTTCTTCATTCAGGTTGTTGCTGTCATACATTTCCGGATCAAGCCCTGGATAGCGGGTAAAAGTGTACGCATTCTGAACACTAATATAAACCCTCAACGCTTGTATCCGTGATGTTTCTTTAAAAGGCACCGTATAACCCAATGCAATATTCTTTACCCTAAAATATCCGCCTGGTTCCAGGAACCGGGTTGAAGCTATTTTATTGTTTGCCGCACCAATCCATGAAGCTCGTGGGTAATCATTGGTAGATCCCTCTCCGGTCCAATGGTTATCATAAAACCGTTTCGTTACATTAAATCCCCGGTAAAAGCCTTCGATATCCTGGTTCACCTGCATGTAAATCGAGTTACCATAGGCTCCCTGGAAGAAGAGTGACAGGTCGAAGTTCTTAAAGGTAAAATTGAATGTCAGACCATAAAGCATTTTAGGGATAGCGGTTCCTACATGCGATCGATCGTTCTCATCGATTATATTGTCCCCATTTACATCTTTGAATTTCACATCGCCGGGTTTGATGTTAGGGCCCTGATACGGGCTGGAGAATACCTCAAGTTCATTCTGGAAAATACCAACCATTTCGTACATAAAGAAAGACCCGATCGGGTATCCTTCCTGGGTAAGTGTAGAAAAGACGCCATTATCCACCCTGCCGGCTGCAATTGGACGGCCACCTCCCAGTTCCTTTACTTCGTTTGTCAGGAAGGTTAAATTACCGCCAATTTCATAAGAGAAATTATTCTTGATCTCTCTCCAGAAAAGTTCAAATTCAAATCCCTGATTCAACACCTTGCCTGCATTGACAAATGGCGGGTTAGCATCTCCGCCGCTTGGTGGAAGAGGAACAGGGACAAGCATATCGCTCGTGTATCTCCAGTAGTAATCTGTTATCACTGTCAACCTGTTATCAAGGAATGCAAGGTCCAGACCAATGTCATAGGTTGTAGTGGTTTCCCATGTTGTGTTGACATTTCCCAACGACGAGATAACGTAACCGTTGTATACTGTACCTCCAAATGGATAATTGTAATCAGGCGAAACTATGGAAAGGTAATTATACAACCCTATTTCCTGGTTACCTGTTTGTCCCAGGCTTAATCGCAATTTCAGTTGATTTAACCAGTTGGCTTCAGAAAGGAAGGATTCATTGTGGATATTCCAGCCGAATGATCCTGAATAAAAAACACCCCACCGGTGCTCCTCAGAAAACCGCGAAGACCCGTCTGCCCTGACAACCGCCTCAACAAGGTAACGACCGTCAAAATTATAATTGATACGGCCAAACGCAGAAAGCAACGACCAGCCGACTTCTGTTTCGTTGGCGCCTTTGTTCAGCGTAAGACCGTTTCCAAGGTATCTAAGGTAGGACGACTGGTCAGGGAATTCCCTGTCGCTGCCCCACTGTTCATGCCTGTTATTTTTGATAGCCTCTGTTCCAACAAGGATGGAAAGGTTGTGCTTTTCATTGAAGGTCTTTTGCCAGGTAAGTGAATTTGTCCAGTTCCAGGTAAAATCTGTTCCCGTTCCTTTTGACAGGCTGCTCGGGTTATTGATCCTGCCATCTGTTCCCCAGTTTTCGTTGAATCGCTTCTCATCGAAAATACTGAGGTCAACACCGAAATCCGTTCTGAATATTAATCCCGGAATGATATCCCAACTGAGGAAAACATTTCCAAATGTCCTGTAAATCTTTGCATTCCAATCATATTTGTTGGCAAAGCCGACAGGGTTATAGCCATCTCCAAACCATGTATTCTGATCCGCCCTGTTATAACCCTCAAAATTGGGAAGGTCAACATATGAACCATCCGGATTATATGTTGGTAAAGGTGGTGTTCGGAAGAATGCATAACGTACAACACTTCCTCCATTGCCACCAAAACCATCACCGGAACCTCCTACAATATCCTGGCTTGAATAAGCAAAAGTGAGGTTGGTACCTATTGTGACTTTTTCTGCAAGGCTGCTTGTAAGATTAATCCGGAAATTGATCCTTTCGTATCCCGAGTTTAAGATAATTCCCTCCTGATTCATGTATCCGCCTCCAAGCAGATAAGTGGAGTTTTCAGATCCCCCCGAGAAAGATAACTGGTGATTCGTTATCAGCGCCGGTCGGAAGATCGAACTCATATGATCGGTATTGGCCAGTTGCGGGTAGATATCTTCAGGGATCGGTTTCCTGTCATCAGCAGCCGCGGCTTCGTTAAATATGTCGATGTATTCATTGGTGTTGGTCATGGCTGTAACGTTACCGGCAGTCTGGATACCTACATAACCATTGTAACTGATCAATGGTCTCTTGCTAACGCCTTTCTTGGTGGTGATGATCACAACTCCATTACCTGCCCGTGAACCGTAGATGGCAGCAGATGCAGCATCTTTCAAGACAGTCATCGATTCAACATCTTCAGGATTCAAAAGCCCGCCAACATCTTTGGTAGGTACACCATCGATGATATACAGCGGATCGTTATTGTTGATGGTTCCAATTCCCCTTATCCTTACTTTCACGCTTTCACCGGGCTGACCTGTTGTTTCGTTCACCTGTACCCCTGCTGCTTTACCTGCTAATGCCTGGTCTATACGCCTGACCGGCAGGTTTGCTATCTCATTTGTCCTTATGGTAGATACAGCGCCGGTTATATCGCTGGCCCTCTGCACACCATAACCTACCACAACAAATTCTTCCAGCGTTTCTACATCCTCTCCAAGAATAATATTTTTAGTAAACCTTGCATCAGGATCCACAGGAAATAAATACTCCTGGGTGGAATAACCTATGTAGGAGAACACCAGTGTCAGGGAATCGCCGGTGACGTCTCCCGCACTGACCTGAAGGCTATAAAGGCCATCAAAACCGGTAACTGTCCCAAGAGTACTTCCTTTTACGTAAACAGAAACACCCGGTAAAGGCATTTCTAATTCATCAGTAATGATTCCTGAAATAGATTGGCTGAAAGCGGAATGGTTAAAAATCAGGGCGCTAAGGATCAATGCCCACACGTAGATATTTTTCATAATCAGCTAGTTATATCTTGAGTAAAGATTGTTTTCCCTTCTTCCGTGCTGATTTGATGCGGTGTCTCTTTCTACAACTTCTTCAACTACTTATTCTGGCATCAAAACAATTACAACCTATCAAAATTAGAGTTTTGTTAATCAATTAACAAGTAAATGTGACTTTTTTTATAAAAAATAAGACCTGCATTAGATTTTCTTGCTTTCAATTAGCTTTTGGTTCCCTCGTTTATACAACTGAATTTAATCAGGCTCAAAGTTTTTAATAACTTTGTTGGGATTCATCATTAACAGTATTTGCCTTTTCTAATGACAACCTTTAATAAAGAAATAGGTATTGTTCTTCTTGCGGCCGGATCTTCCTCAAGGATGGGGCGCAATAAGATGACAATTGTTTATAAAGGTATCACCTTAATTGACCGGGCCGTTCAGGCTGCACTGAGTTCCGCCGTTGATCACACTGTAGTTGTAAGCGGGGCCAACAGGAAGCAGAATGAATCCCTCATCAGCCGGTCTGAAGTGGAATTGGTGTTCAATGAAAGTTGGGAATCGGGAATCGGGAGTTCAATAAAATGCGGGCTTAAAATGATGATGATGAAAAACAAGAAATTGGATGCTGTTATCATTTCCGTATGTGATCAACCATCCCTGTCTTTTGAGATATTTGACAAATTGGTTGATACTTATGCACAAACAGGAAAGCAAATTATTGCTTCTGCTTATGGCGGTATCAGGGGAGCGCCTGTTTTGTACGACAAAGTCTTTTTTGAAGACCTGTTGAATATTCCGGATGAACATGGGGCAAAGCAACACCTTGTTGAAAATGCTTCAGAAAAGATTATGGCAACGATACCATTTGCTGGAGGTGAGGTGGATATAGACACGGTGGAAGACCTGAAGAAGATTGATTAACGAAACCCCGAACCCCGCCCTAAAGGACGGGGAAACTGAAAGACAGTATCCTAATTGATAGAGTAAGTTATACAACCCAATG
>JAUXDH010000217.1 GCA_030618545.1 Chlorobiota bacterium | reverse complement strand
GACTGATCTATTTTGGTTAAATGAAAATACACCAGGTATTGCAGAAGTCTAATTGATTTGTCAGTTTATACAACCTTAAACACATCAATATTCCCCTTCTGAAAATTCCGCATTCGTCTGCAGACTTCAAAACCTTCGCGCACGCCTTCATCGTTGGTATTGCCTTCCACTGTGTGGATCCAGTCGTCTTCAACGCCGGTGATGATACCTGTATGTGTCCAGTCCCACGGTTGTTTTACATTCAGGAAGACATCTCCCGGTTCAATGAGTTCAGGATTTTCGCGCAGTCTGACATTCCGGATCAGTTTCCCATTGCTTTTACCAAACTCGCCCACTACATCACAACTGTACGTTTTAGGCATGATGGACAGGAAAGACTGTCCCATGGATGTACAAGCCTGATCAAGTACGGTTTGAACAAAGCCCATACACCATGCCCATTCACGACCTTCATTGCCGTCCATATAGGCTCGAACCCATGGTCCCTGGTTGCTTTTGTACAATTCGCGCGGCATATTCCTCAGGTGCTGGTTAGCATAATCAACGATCAGTTGCCTCATGTCGTCTCCGGCAATATAGGTGAAGGAGTTTACCATCGGTTTTACCAGCGCCCTGAAGGTATTGGGTCCGACAACACCATCCCTTTCCAGCCCTTTCTTTTGCTGAAATTCCATGATCGCGTTTATGCATTGCCGGCCATAATCGCTGTCAACCGTTACAATATTTAACCAGTCTTTTTCATAAAATCGCCACAGGTTTAACCATTCCTGAACTTTATTTACATCTGCACCCTTGGAGCCGTTTTTCAAAGACTTCTTCAGGTTGATTTCCTTGAGGTATTGTTTTTTGATCATAATGATGCTTTATTTCTTTTCGATGCTTTTCATAAAACTATTTACTCCTGCTACAAGATTTCTCACAGGAGCAAAGGTCTTTGCGTCAATCATCTTGTTGTATTCTGCTTTTTCAATCGTGTCGGATTCTCTCAAAATAAGAGAATAAAAAGTGGATAACGTATCAATCTCTACCCGATAACTGTTCATTATTGAATCCAATACAAGACTGTCAGGTTTTGAATCCTTTAACATAGATTGATATTTAAAATCATATTTCAAATCGTCAAAAAATGTGATGACTTTCATTGAACTATCGGGGATACTTATGGTAACAGAATCCTTATTTTTCATATCCAGAACATCAACCACAACACCTTTGTAAAGAAAGGTTGTATCATTCTTCCTGTCCAATTTAAGTTCTTCACTTTTCCCTGTAATTGTGTACGACACAGTTGCATTCCTTAATACATCCAGCGTACTGTTAAACTCATTCCTGAAATCAACATCCCGGAACCAGTAGTAGCTTTCGAGTACTGTATCTGTGGTAAGATTCAGTGTGTCGGGTTGATCTATTTTTAGTTCGCCCCGCAACTCAACCAGCATTTGCCTGTCTTCAACAGAAACATTAAACGTATCACTTAGTATTTCAGCCGCATACATCGAATAGAAATTAAAACGATGTGGCTTTTCAAGAAAATAGAGTTCCTTCAACTGCTTGAGGAAATAAATGAACAACTCTTCCCTTTTATTTTTCAAAGAAGTTGATTCGAAAGATTCCGGGTCGTTCAGTTTCTTACGTTCCGAAAGATAGAGTTTGCAAATAAACCGGGCCTCAGTAATATTGATCAAAGTATCTTCAGCTATCAGGGCATAATGCTTATCAAAAGGATGTGTGTGAAACTTCACCATAATATCAGGTTCATCCAGTATCAGCGAGAAGAAGCTTTTCATTGCCTCCTCACCGTTTTCCTGAGCGCGTGTAATGATATCGGCTTTTTGTGCCTGTTCGAATAATTCTTCTTTACATTTTTTCTTTACATCAATTGCATCTTCAAAAGTAACCCTGCCGCTGTAATCTACCAGCTCGAAGCCTTTTATTTTCTGTTCGGGTATAAACCAGGGATTTATATCTGTATCCAGTACTTGTGGTTTAATCCCAAAAAAGTGAATTGTTTTCCGCCCCTCATCATAATGGAGATTATGTTCATCCAGCTTACCAAAATCAAAACCGGCTTTTACCCATCCCCTGCCGATAAAGACAATCTGTTTTCTTCTGTTTTTTCCTGCTTCGAGGGTGCTTAGGGTGAGATCTGTATAGATCGGGAAAAAGTCTTTAAAGAATTCAGGCACTTCCAAAAGATAAGATTCAAACTCAGCATCAATTAATACTTCCTCTTCTTTGTTTGGTCTGCGACCATATTTACTACTGATCGATTTTCTATAGTTGGCTCCCGTGTTGTAAAGTTCCCGAAGGATTCTTGTTTCATATTTCTTCCTTGTCTCCTTTTTTCTTTCATTGAAAACCTTGTCAGGGTTGTATCCAAGGTACTGGTTTCCGATAAAAGTAATTACCTTTTCATAAAACTCCGTTCCGTAATAATCTTTAATTTCATTAATCTGATTCTCATCAAAATTCTTCCACTTCTTGTTTGATGCAAGTGTTGATTTCAAATCCACAAACAAGTTTTCAGCAAGTATTGTTGCGGTATCCTCCGGTATTTCATTTTCTTTAAATCCCCTCCACGAGGTGATTACTTCCCCATAGTATTCAGCGGTAACCAATTGCCCAATACCCTTCACACCGGTCACCATATTTGCTGTGGCCTGCAGCTTCGAGCTCTTAAACATGCTGAATGGATCGAAAAATGTAAACAGCAGAATGGCACCCACCACGAGTAGGATATCCAAAAGCACTTTCCATTGTTTAATTAAGAAATAAATCATTTTTCGCCTGTTACCTCTGTTATATCGGTACCTAAATCAATTTCTGTAATAAGATCCCCTTTATGGAAATCAATATAGATTTCTTCGTATCCAACTGTCCTGAGCATATTCTCGATCAACACCCTTGTTTTTCTCTCTGTGGTTTTTACAATATCCATGAACTTCAGGCTATTCCTGATGTCTATTTCCGCATCCTGAAAATATTGTTCCTGTTCTTTCAAAGAGATATTGACAAGAAACGCGTCTTTTGAAATCATTTTATCCATAACAAAGCGCTCTGCAGGATAAGAGAAATTGATCACCTCTACATGAGGGAGTTTAAGCTCAATCCTCTTTCCTTCGATCTTTACATCTTCGGCTTTGAGCTTGTCCAGGTTGATGCCCGCTTTTACGATCGCCTGCGAGTGCGCCACAAACTTCGCATCGTTGAGGTTAACTACCCATAGCAGTTTTTTGCGTTTGACACCATAAACGATTTTATCAATGGTGAATTCCGTGGTGGAAAGCTTGGACGCTTTTTTGATTTTCCCGACAACCATTCCCCGGTCATCCTGGCAGGAAGTCAGGAAAATGGAGATGGTAATCACGAAAAGCAGCAACTTGAAACTGCGTGATGACACCTCTGATGATATGTTATATTTTGAGAACATGAGGATATTTGTCTGAATCTATCAGCTTTTTCCTGGATTCATGGGATCACCCATATCAATTGATTCGTCTTCTTTGTTATCGCTTTCCGGATTACTGTCTGACTCTTTATTCTCTTTAATTTCAGGTTTCATTGAATCAAAGACTTTATCTTTCAAGGTATCCAAGATGCTGCTGCTTCCACCGTTACCACCGTTTCCGCCATTTCCAGTATTTTCCTGTGCTGAAGAAGCTCCCCCTCCTGTATTCCTACCTGCAGAGAGGTCGGTAGGTTTTG
>JAUXDH010000137.1 GCA_030618545.1 Chlorobiota bacterium | reverse complement strand
AATGATGATTAAAAAGATTGAGCGGAACAACGATTTACAAAGTTTGGACACAGCAGGTTAATTTCCCTATAAATTTACACTATTTAATTGTGTTTGTCAAATACTGAAATAGCCATTGGTTCATGATTCCGGGTGCAGGTGACGAAAACGAGATAATAACACTCCGGGCGTGAACGCCCGAAGCAGGGAGTGTTTTAAAAGATTGGAAATTTGCTTCATGGAAATCATTCAATATAACTAATATCCAACTGTGTTTTAGATGTTTTTATCTGTTTTCCAGTAGTGTTTTAGATATTTTTATCTATTTTCCAATACTATCTTAAAAGTATTTGTATCTTTGTATGAAAAGATGAAACGGTTTATTGGATCATATTTAAGCGCCTGGAAAATCAACCCTTATCGCAAACCACTTATTATCAGGGGGGCAAGGCAAGTTGGAAAAACTTATGTTGTTGATGAATTCGGAAAGGGAAACTTTAAATATTACCTGAAAATCAACCCCGAGCAAGAGGAGGGTTTAAAAACGATTTTCCAAAGTAAAAAACCGCAATTAATCATTAACGAACTGTCGGCCCTTTATGGTATTCCTGTTACCGAAGGTGAAACCTTACTGTTTATTGATGAAATACAAATGATCCCGGAAGCCATCGCTGCTTTACGTTATCTTTATGAGCAAATGCCAGGCCTGCATATTATTGCAGCGGGTTCACTACTTGACCACACATTAAACGAACTACCCTATTCCATGCCGGTTGGCAGAGTGGAGTTTGCCTATATGTACCCACTTAATTTTCAAGAATTTCTGCTGGCGAACAAGCAGGAGGGCATTCTCGGATACATCAATGCCTTTTCGATTGACAAGCCATTTAGCCAGGCCCTGCATCAAAAAATACTTGAGTATTTAAGGCTTTATTTTTTTGTTGGCGGTATGCCCGAAGCAGTAAAAGTTTATACAGAAACAAAGAACCTGATTGAAGTTGAAAAAGTACATTCGGGCATTCTGACCTCACTACAATACGATTTTGCTAAGTACGGTACCCGCAAACAGCAGGAATATTTGAAAGACTGCCTGGTTTATTCGGCAAAAAATATCGGAAAGAAAGTAAAATATGTAAACATCAATAAAGATGTACATTCTAATTACCTGAAGGAGGCCTTGCTAAAACTTGAGATGAGCCGTATCGTACATCTGGTCCGCATGACGAAATCGTCAAAAGTTCCCATAAACCAATACATGGATAATTACGTGTTTAAACCTGTTTTCCTGGATATCGGGCTGAGCTGTAACCTGGCAAAAATAAAACTCACCGATATCCAGAATCTAATCACTGATTTCGAGGGTGCACTGGCAGAACAATTTGTGGGCCAGGAACTGGTATCTTCTTTCGAGCATTACGAAGATGCGAAGCTTTATTACTGGAGTCGGGAAGCTAAAAATGCAAATGCCGAAATAGATTTCCTTTTTCAAATTGAAAACACGATTTACCCCATCGAAGTAAAAGCCGGGAAAACAGGCACCTTAAAATCCTTGCAGGTTTATCTGGCCGAAAAAAACGAAAAGACCGGAATCCGCTTCAATATTGATTTGCCGTCCATTGGTAACGATCTTTCCGCTGTCGTTAATATGAAAGGGAAAAAATACGACCTGAAATACAAACTGATTTCAATGCCGATGTATTTGGCAGCTTACCTGAAAGATATTGTAAAAGAATGCTGATACGCCAGGTTAATTTCTCTCTGTAATTTTAAAAGATTCAACTTGAAAAAGGTTTTACTTTTACCCCATGCAACTCTTCCATCGCCATTTTGGAGAAAAAGGTAATCAGCCAATCATCATCCTTCATGGGATTTTCGGAGTATCAGATAACTGGGTAACTTACAGCAAACGCCTTGCCCAGGAAGGATTTGAGGTGTTTGTCCTCGATCAGCGAAACCATGGCCAATCCCCCCGAAGCGATGTGTTCAACTACCTGGCGCTCACAGATGACCTGTTTGACTTTATCGATGAGCACGAAATAGAGGATCCAATATTATTAGGACACTCCATGGGCGGAAAAGTAGCTATGCGGTTTGCCCTCGAAAACGACCAATTGATCAGCAAACTGATTGTGGTGGATATCTCTTTAAAAGCTTACGGCCCACGTCGCCAGCACAAGAGCATTATCAAAGCGATGAAATCGGTTGATCTGTCAAAAGTTAAATCCAGACAGGAGGTCGAAGAACAGGTTTCTGGTTTGATACCTGAATTACGGATCCGTCAGTTTATCATGAAAAACCTTCACCGGAAAGAAAAGGATGAGTTTGAATGGAAGATTTACGTCCCGGGTATTGAAGATAACCTGGATACCCTTTTCGATGGTATCGATACCATTACCAGGTTTGAAAAACCCACCCTGTTCGTCAAAGGCGGAAATTCGGATTACATCCTGCTTGAAGATTACGAGCAGATCAGGTACAACTTTCCCAACGCGGAGATCATCACCATCGCGGATGCCTCACACTGGGTTCATGTGGAATCGCCGGAACGGTTTTATCAGTTAACCATGGGATTCGCATCCGGTGAGGCTACCTGGTACAAAAACTACAAAGATGACCACAGGGAAGAATCCGGCTTATGAGATTTCCTCAAAAGTCCGCCTGTAAACCCTTTTGGAAACACCAATACTAATTTCATAAAGAAGGATAAGAGGTATCACAACCAGCACCTGGCTAAACATGTCCGGTGGCGTGATGATTGCTGAAAGTACCAGCAGCGCCACAAACATATAGCTTCTGTTCTTTTTGAGGAAAGCCGGGGTAAGCACACCTATCTTGGTAAGAAAGTAAACAAGTATCGGCAGCTCAAAAACCAGACCCACAGCAAATGTTACCGAAACAACAGTACTGATGTACGAAGAAAGCTGAATTTTGTTTTCCACGCTGGCACTTACCTGGTAGGTACCGAGGAAGTTAACGGTGAGCGGCACGATTAAAAAATAGCTGAACAACACACCCAGCATGAACAGCAGCGAACTGATAAACACACCTCCCTGAGAATACTTTTTCTCCTTATCATACATGGCCGGCTTGATGAATCGCCAGAGTTCCCAGAGGATGTAAGGAAAAGCTACTATAAATCCCGCGACAATGGATATGTACATATGGGTGAGAAACTGTCCCGACATCTTGTAATTGATGATTTGAAGATTCAGGTCATCAAAACAAAGGGCGTTTAATTGCAAACGTTCCGCGATCCAGCAAAGACCTTTATTGGTAAGAAACCCGGGCCTGCTTGGAGCCAGGATGATCTTGTCAAATATGATCTCCCTGTTGATAAAGGCAATAACGGCAAGAACAACTATCGCAATCAAAGACCTCACAAGATGACCTCGTAATTCCTCAAGGTGATCCCAGAAGGTCATCACTTTCTCCTGCTTGGTTTCCTTTTTGGAATTTATTTCTTCGGCCATTTGGTGGGGTTCAAAATGGCAAAAATAAGAAAAAGGAGTTGGAGAAGATAAAAGGATAAATATAAAAGTAGATGGATTGAGACGGAGGAATATAGTGGGGTTTTTATAACTCTGCTTTTTAACTGAATAGTATTGGATGCATACGGTAACAGAATTACGTAAGATCCGATGGGTTCCTCAGGGAGCACAAGGAAAAGTTCTTCGGAAATTTAAAAAAGCCGCCAATGCGCTAATCAGTTGTCTTCTATTAGCGCATCCGCGGCAACATAAACATTTGAGGTGAAGAACTCGGTCAGTCAAAAAATCAGTAGGATGTAACACACCCTTAGCCTCAGCCTACACCTTAAAAATCTTAAGTAAAAATAATCTGCGTACCCGGACCGTCACACATTTCGTAAAGGTCACCAACTGTGATGATCGCTTTTACGTCATCGTGAAGATCTTCCTTTTTAATGCCAAACATGTCTGCAGCCAATTTACAGGCATAGATCTCACCACCGCCTGCTACAATAAGTTCCAGGAATTCATCCACATTTGGGATATCAAGTTTTTCCATCTCTTTGCGCATCATTGCAGAAACACCGGCTTCAATTCCGGGTATACCACCAAGCCATGTCGGGAAAGGCAGGTTACCAGGCATTTTCATTGCAGGGTTACCTACTGTGGAAGTATGCAATTTGTTCATGGTATCTTTCTTGATGGCATCCATTCCGAAGAAAGTGAAGAACAGTTTGCATTCGATGCCTTCCATTACCGCACCATTGCCCATCACCAGTGCCGCGTACACGTCCTCGATTGTTCCTTTTGAACAGATCAGGAGGACCTTTTTCAATTTATATTTTTCGTCTTTTTCCATGATATTATGGTTTTTGGATTAAATACACGATTCTGGTTTAGGAACACCGGCAATCTTTGTTGATTTCTTCAACGGTGCACCAGGGAACATCTGATAGAATGATTTGGCGTCTACCACACCCGACTTGTTAATTCCACGGATTGTGAGCAAAGCGCCATCAGCCACTTTGTTCCTGATGAAATCAAGCACTTCAAAATGCTTGTCGGTAAGTTCCACACCTTCTTCCGAAGCAATTGCTCCGGCGATTTCTTTTGTCCATTGTGAGGAGTCGGTCATGTAACCATCGTCACTAACACTTACATCAACTCCTGCTAAAGTTTTTGTTGCCATAATTAAAATTTTATCTGTTATGAATTAAACATCTGATTTATAATGATTCTTTCTGTGCTTTCTCTGTTTCTTTTGCTATGTTTTTCAGGAAAGTAATCATGAACCCGATACCCTTTTTCATCTCCTTTGAGTTCATTGCTTTGATGGCTTTCCACATCGAATATTCTTCCACATCTTCAATTTCGATACTCTTGTAAACAACCAGTCCGCTGTTGATCGCTTTCAGCATATCCGGCTGGGTAAGGCTCTTTACTGTTTCAAGAATCGATACCGCATTATCGGCCAGCAATCTTATGTCTTCAACTGAGAAATGCGTCACGACATTGTCCATGACATTCATCGTCTCACGGATGAACTCAACATATCCCTTTTGCTCAAATTCATTCATCATATGGATACCATCCAATCCCATTTGATGCAATACAGGTGTAACGTCTTTCACAAGATCGCTGAGGCTCTCCATCATCTCGAACATCTCACTGATCGTTTCAACATTTCTAAGCAACCTGAATAAAAGTTGTTTTACTGCCTCTGCATCCAGCTCAATCCCGGCGTTTTCGAGTTCAGTAACCGTTGTTTTAAACAGGTCGTTTCCTACGATGGTAAGGTCGGATGTCAGGTCTTCGATAGATTGTCGCGTTTCACGCTGCGCAATCACTTCTTCGAGCACGATATCAAGCTTGCGATTGATCTCGTTAATTTGCTCCTGAATATTATCTTTTGCCATAACTGTTACATTTATAATGATTCACCAGTTCCTGGCTAAAGTTTTTTACCTGCCATTTGCATTTTCGCATCAACCGGCAACTCTTTTCCTTTTAGGAGAATATGCCAGTAAATCCACCTGAACAACATCTTTCCGTAGTGGTTCATTCGTGACACTTTCAGCAACCCAAAGGGTCCCAGTCCGGGGAATGGGAATGATCCGGGCAATGGTTCTGTGTCGTAGTTGAAATCGATCAGGGTGCCTTTTCCATAACCGGTTTCGATATAACAGTTTGCATGACCGTCGAAGCTGGCCGTCATAGGCCTGCCTTCGATGGCGCACATCAGGTTTTCTTCCATGATCTCTGCTGCAAAGTGGGCAACGGATCCGGCTTTGGAGGTAGGAATGTCCGCAGCATCGCCGATCACAAAAATATTCTCATGTTTCTTTGATTGCAATGTATGCTGATCAGTAGGAACATAATTCATATCGTCACCCATACCACTTCGTTCAATCAGTTCATCACCCATATTCGGTGGTACGGATACGAGGCAATCGAACTTCACTTCTGTGCCACCATAATCAATGATCTTTTTCTCTTCGTTGTTTACTTCCATAATCGCGAAATCAGGAACAAGCTTGATGTTCTTTTGCTCCAGCAGATCGCCAAGCATTTTGGTTGCCCTGGGTTTTGTGAATGCACCTGGCATAGGAGTTACATAGGTAATGTTCACCTTGTCGCGCATTCCTCTTTCAGTAAAAAAGGCATCAGCGAAAAAAGCAAACTCCAGTGGTGCAACCGGGCATTTATAAGGCAACTCCGATATATTGATAACAAGTTCACCGCCCTTCCAGGTCTTGAAATGATTTGCAAGCGCGAGAGCTCCTTCGATGGTGTAGAAATCGTAAATGTCCTTGTACCATAGATTGCCTTTCAGTCCATCCACCTCATCAGGGACGGTACGGCATCCGGTGGCAATGATCAGGAAATCATAGTTGAGTTTTACGCCATCTTCGAGCAGTACATTAGTTTTTTCCGGAAGGATTTTTTCGATCTTTGAAAAGATCACATTTACTCCTACAGGAAAGAAATCGCTTTTTGGTTTGATCACATCATTTTTTCCATACATCCCAAATGGAATAAAGAGGAATCCAGGCTGGTAGTAGTGCGTTTTGTGTTGGTCGACGATGGTGATGTCCCACTCATCTCTGGCCAGATGTTTGCGCATTTTATTGGCCATCATTGTACCGGCAGTCCCGGCACCAAGAATCAATAATTTTTTCATGTTTTTATTTTCGCTTAATTGCAAGTGAAATTACTAATTTTCAACTGATTTACAGCAGGCAAAATTATATCTAGAAACTTACATATGACAATTATTAGATATGATATTTATCATAATTTGTATATTTACGCCTAATTTATAATGAGAATAATTAACGACATAACTGACTGCAAAACCTGCATTTACAGAAAGATGTTATTTCCTGACTTATCCGATCAGGAATATGATATCATCAACAGCGCCAGAAAGGAGTACATTTTTAAGCGCGGAGAGATTATCAGGAAGGAGGGAGAAACCATCAAATCATTCCTTTATTTGCGTAAAGGGCTGGTAAAATTATTCAAAACCGACAAGTCGGGAAAGGACCAGATCTTAAGTATCAATAAGCCTACTGATTTTATTAACCTGTTAAGTATCTTTTCAAATTCAACTTATAAATACTCTATTTCGGCGCTGGAAGAAACCTATGTTTGTGATGTTGACCTTCCGGCAATGCTGGATGTGATCAGGATGAACAGCGATTTTGGAATGCGTGTGCTGAACCGTATCAGCAAGATATCTGATGAGATCATCGAAAACAGGTTTGAGATCAACCAGAAGCAGGTGAAAGGCAGGGTGGCACATATCCTCCTGTTTCTCTCTGACAATATTTATAAAAAGAGTTCCTTCCGAATGCCAATAACGCGCAGGGAAGTTGGTGAACTGATTTCAATGACTACCGAAAACACCATCCGTACTTTCTCTGAATTCAAGAAGGATGGCCTTATAGCTATCGAAGGCAAGGTGATCACCATTGAAGATTTTGAGCGTTTGAGGAATGTGAATAAAACCGGTTAGAATTTCTCCGAAGGCATGCTTTTGGCATAATTACAAACATTGGGGCTAAACAATAACTAAGACCTGAGGCACAAGACCTAAGAACCAAGAGCCAAGACAAGTTTTTAGTAGGCTTTTAAGTAAGTAGAAAATAACTATCGAGGATTGCCTGGGGGGACAGTATTGCTAGAAATCAATCGATTCTATTGCAGAATCTTGAAAGGTCAATAACTCTCTCGCATTAAGGCTTCATGTTTAGTATCGAACTGCTCAATGTGGACCACAATAAACGGTCTTCTATTGGCTGTTGATTTACTGCCTCCTGAATTGTGTTTTTTCAATCGATTTTGA
>JAUXDH010000036.1 GCA_030618545.1 Chlorobiota bacterium | reverse complement strand
TAAACTAAGCTCATAAGGACTGGGTGCTTCCCCCACCTGGTATCCTTCGGGTATGTTAATAGTAGCGCTAAAGTTATTTTCAAAAGGCACCCCAAAATCGACAGGCAGCGTTCTTTTTTCAGATGTGAATGGATTGGAATTCATTGCAGGAATAAAAATCGGACTGATGTGAATAACATTTTCATAGGGAATTGTTGAATGGTATTCTGCCGTAACTTTTAAAGGTCGGTCCAGGTCCAATAAATATTCGAAACCAATGCTGTCTAAATTAAAACCGGTTTTTCCTGATACCAGGCATTTATTGGCAAAATCATCTGAACCATCAGAATCAGCGAACTTCCTCCTCATCTCTGAAGCAGCATAATTATTGTACTGTGCCCGAATGCTTAACCTTCCCTGTCCCTCCTTATCAAAAGTGAGATTAGAACTGGTATATGAAGCTTTAGAATGCTCAACAGGCATATCCAGCCACCTTGAATCCGAAAGTCCGATCAGGTACCCTTTAACATTCAGGTTATTAACGGGCACAAGATTATACGAAGTAAACCTGTCAGATGCATCCATTAACACATCTTTGCCATACAGCCTGACACTTGCAATCACATGGTTAAATTGTGACAGGTCGGGGTAGGATGCCTGAATCATTCCATGATTCCTCGTACTTATCAATACCGGAGATGCTTCAAATCCGGCATTTTTCAGTAATGTAATTAAGAACAGGTTTGCTGCAGCTCCATTACCATTGCCTGTTTGAAGAAGTTCTGAAGCTTTTTTATCAGGATAAACCGAATAGCTTTTATTCCACTTAACTTTCTCAATGACGTAATCATACAGCGCCTGAACTTTTTCTCGCTCAGACATATCGGATTTTATCAGCTCAGGGTCCGAATCTGTAATGGTTTTGCTATTCTCAAGGTAATCCTGATATTGAGTGCTTTTTAATAAATCAACGGCAAGAATACTCCAGGTAGTTTTGTTTGTTGTAAAGTCCATTTGCCGGTCAAGACCATAGGTAGAAGATTTTTTATAAAACCCTGAGAGCTGAAATGTAACTTGTTCAATATAGTCGCCGGGAAAAGGGCTGAATGGTTCTGCAGCAATCTCTTTCATATTGGTCAATACCCATTGGTTTGTCGCTTGATTTCTGTACTTTCCTGACAGGATGATTCCCCGATAAAAAATATCCACTTTCACAATATCACTGATTGAAGCCCTTACCTCGCTGTGCATGGTTGGAAACTCCGATTGAAAGTTCCAGTTAATTAATTTCTTCGTATCTCTTGAGTTGATTGAATACTGGCACTCAACAATAGACTCTTTCTCCAGCCCCTTAAAAATGACCATTACTTCATTCCCGGAAACCTTATTATTTTCGACCAGGAAGTCGTCTGTTTTCAATTCAATGGCCTGATATTTTCCAGCAGCATCCTTTAAAAAGATCATTGCTTTAATCCTGGTGATCTTTTCACCTGCTGACTTATTGACCGGAATTGGCAATTCAACCTGGCCGCTCTCAGGTTTTTCCTTGTATTTTATTCGCTTATGCCTTGTGATTGTAATATCATCCCGGTCGGAAAAATTAATCACCCCATAATCGTAAAGAACGAAAGCCTGATAGTCGATTTCATTCCACGGGGGTTTCCAATTGATTTCATCATCAGTTATTTTACCCCATTTCAAAGGTGCTTTTTGTGCGCATACGGAAGAAATGGCTATCCAGAATAAGACAATTTGAATGAGAAATAACTTTTTTAACATGCTTTGTATCATTGTAGAATAGATTGGCCAAGATAAGACTTTGCTTGATATTTTGCACTCATAGCGGATTCACGCTTCGTCTCAGAAGCATTACCAATACATACATTATTGAGTTCTGTAAACACATCTTGATCAACTTTTCTTTTTTAGACTAATTTTGTGCAAATGCTAATATTACTACTATGAAAGCAATAATCGTTCTGCTTTTAGTTTTCAGTGGTTTATTTTTACATGCTCAGCATGATAAGCGTGTTATTCCAATTGATGAACAAACTCATAAAATTAAGTTTAAAGAGGTTGTTGATGTGGAGGGCTCAAAAGATGAATTGTTTAACAGGTGTGTTTACTGGTTAAATGAATTCTACAAGGATCCTTCCAGGGTTACTACTTTACGGGATGTGCCATCTGGTAAAATTGCCGGGAGGCACCAGTTCAGGATTTATTATTATGACACCGACAGTGTAAAGGTCAATGCGGGTTTGGTAAGGTATAAATTCACCATCGAATTCAAAGAAAACAGATACCGGTATACCATTGATGAACTTGTCCTCAAGTCCACCACCAATTTACCCCTGGAAAAGTGGCTTGATGAAGATGACCCTGCCTATGATCCTCGCTGGGATCAGTATCTCGATCAGGTAGTTGATTATGTTGATAACTGGAACACTACACTAAAGGAAAAAATGAAACCAGAGCCAAAAAAGAAAGAAGATGATTGGTAAAAGTTCACTCTAATATGTCTTTACCTAAATAACTGGGATGCCAAGAAGAAGAAAACGTGATATATTAATCAAGGGATTTTCCAAGCTCTTGAAAGAGGATAAGCTGAAGATCGTAGCCGATCTGATGGATAAACAGGTTGAAAGTATGGACCTGATGATGAGTTTTTGGCACTCTGATCACAAGGTTCAAAAAATATTTGACGAGTTTAGTGAGAATACCATCTCCAACTTTTATATTCCCTATGGAGTTGCCCCAAACTTCATTATTAATGGCGAGAACCACCTGGTACCTCTTGTAATTGAAGAGAGTTCAGTTGTTGCAGCAGCTTCGTCAAGTGCGAAGTTCTGGTCACAGTGTGGCGGGTTTAAGGCAGAAGTTACAGATGTGGTAAAGATTGGGCAGGTACATTTTACCTGGAGCGGGGATAAGAAGAAGCTTGAGTCGGTATTTGATGAATTGAAAAGACGATTCCGTGAGTCCACCAAACATATTACGGCTAATATGGAAAAACGCGGAGGAGGAGTACTCGACTTTGAATTGCTCGACAAACGTGATGAAATGGATGACTACTACCAGATCATGGTTTCATTTGATACCGCTGATTCAATGGGAGCTAATTTCATCAACTCCTGCCTGGAAGAATATGCCGTTGAGCTCAAAGCTTTCTTTAATTCTCATGAGATTTTTGAAGGGGAAGAAAAGAACTGCCTTATCATCATGTCAATTCTTTCAAACTACACACCTTCCTGTCTGGTCAAAACCTGGGTTGAGTGTGACGTAAAGAAACTCGATAGCATTGATGATACGTTATCGGGTGAAGAATTTGCTGAGAAATTTATTCTTGCTGTGAATATTGCTGAAATGGATGTGTACAGAGCGACTACTCATAACAAAGGCATTTTCAATGGCATTGACGCCGTGGCAATTGCAACCGGTAATGATTTCAGAGCCATCGAGGCGGCAGGTCACACATATGCTTCCAAAAATGGCAGGTACAGTAGCCTTTCAAAAGCTGAGATAAAGAACGGCAAGTTTATCTTTAGCCTTGAAGTACCCCTTGCCATGGGTACCGTTGGCGGACTTACCAACCTCCACCCTCTTGCCCGGTATTCAATGGAAATGTTGGGCAATCCTTCCGCAAAAAAATTAATGATGATAACAGCGGCAGTTGGTCTCGCCAATAATTTCGCTGCCATCAGATCCCTTGTCACCAAAGGCATCCAGATCGGGCACATGAAAATGCACCTCCTCAACATTCTCAATCACTTTGAAGCCACAAAAGCGGAAAAGGAAAAGGCCGTTGAGTATTTTATGAGCCATAAAGTATCCTTCGCCAACGTAAGTGAATTTATTACCAAGCAGCGACAAAAATGAAAACCAGAAGTTGGTTTGCAAATGGTAAGCTCCTGCTGACAGGGGAGTACCTTGTGATGCATGGAGCAAAAGCGCTTGCTGTTCCTCTGCAACTTGGTCAGGCCATGGTCGTACAGCCGATAAGTGAAAAAATGTTGAAATGGAATGCCTTAAAAATTGATGGCCTGTGGTTTCAGACTTTTTTGACCCTCCCGGACCTGAAAGTAGTACACTCGACAAATGATGAGTTAAGCAGCAGGCTTGCCACCATTTTATCTGCAACAGCCTCACTGAATTCCAGGATATTTAATGAAGAAACCGGATTTAAAGTAGAAACACATCTTTTCTTTAATCCCGAATACGGTTTTGGATCTAGTTCCACCTTGATTTCCAATCTTGCTGAATGGGCAGAAGTTGACCCTTATACGCTTCTGAAGCAAACATTTGGCGGCTCCGGATACGACATCGCCTGCGCGCGCTGTAAGGGGCCGATCTTTTACCAGTTAGATAATGGACATCCATCGGTTCAGGAAGCCGGATTCAATCCTTCCTTTGCAGATAAGATCTTTTTCGTTTACCTCGGAAGAAAGCAGAAATCCACTGAAGCCATTTCAGATTTTAAAAGATCAGCCATTTTTTCTCAAAATGATATCCACAGGGTAAGTCAGATTAGCGAAGAAATCATCAAGGCCAAATCACTTAAAGATTTTGAGCAATTGATCTCTGAGCATGAAACGCTCATGTCATCAATTTTAAAGAAACCGAAAGTAAAGTCTACTTTCTTTTCTGACCTTGAGGGATCTGCAAAATCTTTGGGAGCATGGGGTGGCGATTTTGTCCTTTTGACCACAAAGAAAAACCAATCTGAAATGAAGGATTACCTCTTTGGAAAAGGGTTTTCAGTGTTTTTTAGCTACAATGATCTTGTACTGACCTGATCGGCTTCTCTAATTTTATCGTATTTTGGCCCTGCCTAAAAAGAAACCGGCTTCAACTTGAATCAACTCACAAAACCCACCGAAGGGAGCGTAACCTGGCAGACTCCGTCCAATATAGCCTTGGTAAAGTATTGGGGGAAACATGGTGTGCAGCTTCCTATCAATCCTTCTTTGAGTATTACGCTGCGGCAATCAACCACCACCACTGAGATCAAATACCAGACCGGCAGTGATAAGCTGACAGTGGATTTTCTCTTTGAAGGTAAACCCGAGCTTTCTTTTGGGGAACGGATCAAAAAGTTTCTGTCAGCACAGATAAGTGTGTATCCTGTATTGAAGGAATTGCATTTGAAGATTTCGAGCAGCAATACTTTCCCTCATTCATCAGGCATTGCCTCATCTGCATCTGCTTTTAGCGCGCTTTCACTTTGCATTTTATCCGTTGTTAGAAAAATCAGTCCAAATCAGGGCGAGAGGGATTTTCTTGAGGAAGCATCCGAACTGGCAAGGCTGGGTTCGGGCAGCGCCGGCCGATCAATTTACGCTGGTTATGTGGTATGGGGAGAAATGAAAGAATACAAGGCCTATAGCGATTATTTTGCTGTCCCTGTCCAAACTAAAATACACCCTGATTTTCAAGACATGCAGGATGCCATCCTGATCGTAAATTCAGGACGGAAGAAAGTTGGCTCCAGTGCAGGTCATAATCTGATGGCTGGACACCCTTACCTTAAAGCGAGGATCGATCAGGCCAGGAAAAATATGAATGATCTTCACAGTGTACTATCCTCAGGTGATCAAAGCAGGTTTATTGCCATTGTCGAAAACGAAGCGCTCAGCCTCCATGGTTTAATGCTCGCGTCAAATCCAGGCTACCTGCTTATGGAAGAAAGCACCTATAAAATCATTGAAGACATCAGGACATTCAGATCAGAAACCGGGGTGCCTTTATGCTTCACTTTGGATGCAGGGCCAAATGTCCATCTTCTGTATCCTGATAAAGAAAAGGGCAGGGTAAAAGGGTTTATAAAAGATCATTTGATCAGGTATTGCAGCAACGGCCAGTGGATAGATGATGGGATGGGAGAAGGCCCCAGGGAATTACAAGCATGAGTAATACCAAAAAATACTACGCAAAGGTGTTGCTGTTTGGTGAATATGGAGTCATTTATGGGTCCATGGGACTGAGTGTTCCTTTCAATCTTTATGCAGGATGTTTTGAGAATAGCAGTCAGGAAATTACTGAAGATGTTGTTGAATCAAATAAAAGCCTGAATGCATTTCACGATTATCTTTTCCAATTAAAAGAAAAAAATGAGCTGATTGCAAACATCAACCTTGAAAAATTAAAGGAGGAGATAGATAACGGATTGTATTTTAAATCCGATATCCCCCAGGGATTTGGCGTTGGGAGCTCCGGGGCCGTTTGTGCAGGAATCTACGATCAGTATGCAAATGATAAGATTATTCTGACCGAAAGTAATTGGGACAACCATGTTATGGATTTAAAAAAGGCTTTTGTTCAGATGGAAAGCTATTTTCATGGCACCAGTTCAGGATTGGATCCGTTGAATTGTTACCTGCATAAACCGCTGCACATTAAGGGAAAAAATGATATCGGCCTTGCTGAGATGAATAAGCCAGCAAATCTCGATGTTTTTCTCATTAACACAGGCACTGTCAGTAAAACCGGCCCGCTGGTCAATCTGTTTTTTGATAAGCTCCGCGATTACAGTTTTTATAAAAAGTTCCATGACGGATTTTTACCTGCCAATAACAATTGTATACTGGCTTACCTTGCCGGTGAAACGGATTTGTTTTACGAAAACTTATCCGGACTATCCGCATTAACTCTTGAGCTTTTTGATCCGATGATTCCTGATGATTTTCATGCTTTATGGCGTCGGGGACTGGAATCAAAAGAATTTCTCCTGAAACTCTGTGGATCAGGAGGCGGAGGGTTCTTGCTTGGTTTTACAAAAGACCTGAATAAAATCCATAATGTATTGGCTGAAGCCGGGTACAATATCACCCCCTGGCAGGAAAAATGAAATCTTACTTTTGATTTAAAGAACATGAGAGATGAATAATTATACACTTTCCGGCAATATCGTAGACCTGCTTTCTGAAACCATATTCAAGGGAACTGTGGTTGTGGAAAATGGCAAAGTCAAATCGGTGATCAGGGATGATACAGTAAACAAGAACCACTACATCCTGCCTGGTTTAATTGATTCGCATATCCATATTGAAAGCTCGATGCTGGTTCCATCAGAATTTGCCCGCCTGGCAGTGGTTCATGGAACGGTAGCCACAGTTTCTGATCCTCATGAAATTGCCAACGTCCTTGGCATTGATGGCATCGAGTACATGATAAATAATGGAAAACAGGTACCCTTCAAGTTTTATTTTGGGGCTTCATCCTGTGTACCTGCAACACCCTTTGAAACGGCAGGAAATAAAATAGGACTGACTGAACTGGAGCATTTGCTTGGCAGGGATGAAATTAAATACCTTTCGGAAATGATGAATTTCCCGGGTGTGATAAATGGCGATGATTTTGTAATGGGAAAGATTCGGGTTGCAGCTAAGAAGGGCAAACCGGTAGATGGGCATGCACCTGGAGTTAAGGGGGAAGATGCCCGGAAATACATTGAAGCCGGAATTACAACCGATCATGAATGTTTTACAATGGATGAGGCGCTGGATAAGATCAGGTATGGGATGAAGATACAGATAAGGGAAGGAAGCGCTGCCAAAAACTTCGATGCCCTGATAGACCTGATGCGTGACCACCCGGACAAAGTATTGTTTTGTTCGGACGATAAGCATCCCAACGACCTGGTGGAAGGACACATCAACAGCATGGTGAAACGCGCAGTAAAGAAAGGTTATGATCCCTTGAAAGTACTTCATAGTGTTATTCTAAATCCCATCAATCATTACAAACTCGACGTTGGCACATTGCAGCCCGGTGATTCCGCCGAAATGATTGTCGTTGACAACCTGAACGATTTCAACATCCGGCAAACTTACGTAAGGGGTCAACTGGTTGCTGAAAATGGAAAAACACTCATCCCATCCATTGAAGCTGACTCTCCCAATTTTTTTAACGCTGAACCTTTGACGGAAGCTCAGATAAGAGTAGTTCCTGAGAGTGACAGGCTAAAGGTTATCACTGCTTTTGATGGTGAACTGATTACGGGTACCGAATTGGTGACACCCAAAATAACAAATGGCAATGTGGTAGGTGATGTAGAACACGATGTGCTGAAGCTTGTTGTCCTGAACAGGTACTATAAAGCAGAGCCCGCAGTAGCATTTATAAAAAACTTTGGCTTTAATTCCGGCGCCATCGCTTCAAGTGTAGCCCACGACAGCCACAATATTGTTGCGGTTGGGGTAGATGACAGTGATCTGATTCACGCCATTAACCTTGTTGTCAAGGAAAAAGGAGGTGTCTCACTTGTCCATGGAAAGGAGTCGAAAATCCTGCCTCTTCCGGTTGCGGGATTGATGTCTGCAACTGATGGGTACAGGGTGGCGGAACATTATCATCAACTTGACGAGGAAGCACATCGCATGGGTTCCGTATTAAGAGCTCCGTTTATGACCCTTTCATTTATGGCACTGCTTGTAATCCCGCAGTTGAAACTTAGCGATAAAGGATTGTTTGATGGGAATACTTTCTCTTTTACCAATCTTTTTGCCTGAGCGTCTTATTTAGAACTGGTATAAAATATCTGTTTCAGCCATATATGTAGATATTTAAGTATTTATCGATATTGAATATTTCTAATTTTGCTCCAAAATATTGAACATGGGAGAAATAGATCTTAATATCGCGAAACTTGAGTTAGCAGCCAGTAAACTCCGGGCAATATCTCATCCTTTACGCATTGCTGTGATTGATCTATTGGCAAACGGCAATAAGATGAGTGTCACAGAAATATATCAGACACTGGATATTGAGCAGGCAACAGCCTCACATCACCTGAATATTTTGAAGAACAAAGGGATACTTAATTCAAAAAGGGAGGGTAAAAAGATTTATTATTCTTTACGAAACCTGACATTGACTGATATTATCGAATGTGTAAATAAGTGTAACGATTAATTGGCTGCCCCTTATTTCACTATCTTCCATTCTTCCTCCAAATCCCAGTTTCCCCTGATCACTGTGTTCGTCGAAAAATAAAGCACCTTTTCGGGCTGCAACTTCGAGGAATAGTCTCCGGCATCCCATTTCCGGTTTCCGTTATCATCAAAAATTACCTTCAGTTTGTATTCTGCCGGATCGAGATGCACCATGACAAGGGTAGTATCACTATTGAAATACAATTCCCTGACTATTGCCTCTTTTACAGTCATTAGTTGGAGAATGTATGGCTGCATGATTTCCGGTTGGATGATAAGAGATAATGTTCCATAATCACGTAATGATTTCGTCACAAACCTAACAGATTGACCCTTGTTGTGAAGTCCATTCCAATCGATAAATGATGAATCGGGAAGCTTAATTTCATATTTGGTTTCTTCCCTGACATCAACCGGGAATCGAATGATTCGATGAAGTGAATCAATAAAAACAAACTCAGGGTTAAATGTAGAATCCCCGGCCACCACCAACATGACTGAGTCAGTTAAAGTTTGTTTCAACGGATAAGTAAAAGTAATTTCCGGTAATCTGTCAAGCCTGAGTTTTCCACCACGGGTACTTGCACTGAAAGTCAAATATTCTTTTTGTTCTTCCTGTTCTTTTTTCTTTCTTCTTTCCAGCCCGGGTTTTTTTCTGCTGGGGTCAGGTCGCATGAATTCCACTCCCAGGGTGTCCTCATTGTAAAGGATTACCATCTCCACTGTGTCTGTTGGAATGTCTCTCAGGTACCAGAAGATGGTATCATGATCCCGGGAGTATTCTTCAAGGTACCATGTTGTATCCGGATTGTAGTTAAGAATATGAAACGCGACATCTTCTGCCGGTTGGCTGAATGAGAAGCGAAAAATATTCTTTTTCGTAGTTTCTGCTTTTAACAGATGCATGGTTGTATCCATTTCACCAAACAGGAAAAGTGTATGCTGAACAAGTCCCTTCTCAAAACCGACAAGAGAATCCATGAATATCGAATCGATTACATAATGAAGACTGTCAAAATAAGGGCTTTCGAAATCCATCGTATCAAAGACAGTGGAATCAAATACAGGAGGAGAAAGGTGCTGTGGTGAGACCATACTATCCAGAAAAGCAATTTCCTCACCTGGCTGATCATAGTAGTAATTGCCATTTAAATCTTTAACTGCAAACATCAGGTAGGGCTCGTTTGAAAGTCCGTTAAGTTGAAATTTACCATTCACATCTGTTTTACTAAGGTAAAATGGTTTAACAGCCAGCAGTAACGAATCCAGTGGCAAAGTGTCGTTGTTGTCTTTATAAAGAAGGACGAATATTTCTTCTGCCGGCGTAAGGTCGAAGGAATTCAGCACCTGACCCAGGATGCTCATGGAATCTACGGTAGTGCCTGTAGAAAAAATATAGGTAAAGTTCAGCAGGGGATTTCGTTCGGTTATATCCACAATGGCATCTCCAAAATAAACAGAATAGGTAGTGTTGGGTTTTAGCTCCTCCTGGAATTTAACCTGCAGCGACTTTCCTTTCAGCTTGAATTCGGGCAGTTTATCTGTTGGTGGCGATAACATCGCCTTCTGAGAAATATTATCGAGTTCAATAAATTCATCGAAATAGATGGTAAACTTGTCGCCATCGAAGTTAGCGCTTCCATTCAGGGGTGATGTGCCCAGTACCACGGGGGCTGTAATATCTTTTGGTCCTCCGCTGGGATTACTGATTTGTGCACACCGGGCTGCAATAAGTGCGATGAAAACCAACCCGGATAACCTGAATATAGCGCGCAAATCGTCTGTTTTTATTGTGAATACAAAGATGCAAATAATCTTGTCAATTCAGTTGATTGACTCACAGGACTGAAAAAGTAAAATCTTTTTTTCTGAAATGTTCCAGGAACTTTGGCAGGGCATAAAACATATTTTCAGCCGCCTTTTTACTGTCATGAAAAACAACGATCGATCCCGGCCTGCTATTGTTAACTACATTGTGAAGGCATTGCTCAGGAGAAACTTTCTTGCTAAAATCAAGCGACAAAACAGACCACATGATAATTCGGTACTTCATCTTCAGGTATGGAATATGTCTGAAATATATTCTTCCATACGGAGGCCTGAAAAGAACAGAGTCTACCAGTCTGCCGCATTTTTCGATATTATCGTAATACTCATCCCTGGGTGTTTTCCAGCCATTAAGATGATTGTAGGTGTGGTTTCCTGTCCTGTGACCTTTCTCAAGCAGCAATCTGTACACTTCAGGATATCTTTCAACATTCTCTCCGACACAAAAGAAGGTAGCCTTTGCCTGATAATTATCAAGGATTTCCAGCACACGTGGAGTGATCTCAGGGTTTGGCCCATCATCGAAAGTAAGGAAGATCTTCCTCTCATCCGTTTTGACTTCCCAGGTCAGTTGTGGAAGTATCATCCTGAGTAAATATGGCGCTGTTGATTTCATTTCACAACAAAAGTAATATTGTCTTGATTGACAGCAACACATTTTATACTTTTGCCTAAAACCCGATAACATGAAAAGATTAGTTCTTCTTCGACACGGACAAAGCCAATGGAACAAGGAAAACCGTTTTACCGGATGGGTTGATGTGCCTCTATCTGAGAAAGGGGTTAACGAAGCCCGTGAGGCTGGAAGAGTTTTAAAAGAGAAGGGCTTTCAATTTAAAATCGCTTATACCTCTTATCTGAAAAGGGCTATTAAAACACTATGGCTGGCACTTGAAGAAATGGATATGATGTGGCTCCATGTAAAAAAGGACTGGCGTCTCAATGAAAAGCATTACGGTATGCTTCAAGGATTAAACAAGGCTGAAACCGCTGAAAAGTACGGACCTGAAATGGTACAATTGTGGAGAAGAAGTTTTGACACGCCTCCGCAACCGGTTGAAGCAGATGATAAAAGCAACCCTAAATTTGATCCGCAATATGCGGAATTAACTGCGGAAGAAATCCCCCTTACCGAATCATTGAAGGAAGTAATTGAGCGGTTTGTACCCTATTGGGAAGCGGAAATTGCTCCCGCACTGAAAGAAAAAGAAGAAGTGCTTGTCTCTGCGCATGGGAATAGTTTGAGAGCCCTGGTGATGCACCTGAAAAATATGAGCCGGGAAGATATTCTTGGATTTAATATTCCTACCGGGATACCATATGTTTTTGAATTTGACGATAAGATGAACCTGCAAAAAGATTATTTTCTGGGTGATCCGGAAGTTATCAAAAAACTGATGGAACAGGTGGCTAATCAGGCTAAGGGGAAGTAGCAGGCAGTTAATAGTTAATGGTTAATAGGGTGGTGGCCTTTTGTATGAAATAAATAATAGAATTAAATCTTTCTCAATCTGAAGAATCAACAACATACCGCATTAAAAAACAGAACCTGGATCATTCCTGACATCCATGGGTGTTTAAGAACTTTAAAAACCCTTATTGAATTCCAGATTAAGCCAGAGAAAACCGATGAACTTATCTTTCTGGGAGATTACCTCGACCGTGGTCCCGACAGCAAAGGCGTAGTGGACTACCTTATGGATCTTGAAAAGAGCGGTCATAAGGTAACGGCTTTGATGGGTAATCATGAGGATTATTGCATCACCGCCTGGGAAGAAGATCAGGATGCCAAAAGCTTTCTGGGTATCAGGCCCAAGACAAAAACGCAGAAGGAATGGGAAGTTTACGGTGGCAAGCAAACACTGGAAAGTTTTGAAGTCGACAGACCTAAAGATATACCTGAAGTGTATATTGAATGGATGAAAAAGCTTCACTATTATGTAGAGCGTGACAATTATATTATTGTCCATGCCGGAATGAACTTTGAGGCGGATGATCCCTTTGAAGATAAATACTCAATGATCTGGATTCGGGAATTTGATGTTATCCAGGAGAAAATAGGAAACAAAAAGATCATTCATGGCCACGTACCGGTAAATCTGGAATTTATTGATATGGCCGTAAACACTCCTGATTCCAAATATATCGACCTGGATAACGGGGTCTATTTTTCCAACAGGGCAGGATATGGAAATCTCATTGCACTTGAGCTTAACAGCATGGAATATGTTGTGCAGTCGCTGATGGATGAGATTTCGTATGGAAAGTTTCTCTGATAGAGGTTTATCTTTATTTAATTAGCACTTTAGGGTGTCCTGTGAAGTCCTTTTTGCTTTAATGATTTTGCCCCGATAGGGCTGTGAGTTTACTTCTTATAAGATTCCCCGAGCTGCTCTCGGGGCTATTGATTTGCGCACCTTTGGTGCTTTTCCTTCAATTTACTTGATAATAGTATGTATGGATGTAGCGTTTAACCAAACCCGTAGTGAATTGAACAATTCATTAATATTTGGTGTCCCAATGCAGAAAACAGGAGTGGATATTTATTCTTTCCCCTCAAACCATTCCTTCAGTTGGTTCACTTTTTCCCGGCTGACGATAATCTCCTTTTCGAAATCAAAGTTTAACAGAATCTTGAGCCTGCTGTTGGAATAAACAACCACATCGCTGATAGCATTGATGTTTACGATGAAGGAACGATTTGCCCTGAAGAAAACGTCCGGGTTCAGGCTCGAGTCAAGTGATTCAAGTTTGAAGTCAATGATGTATCGCTTTTGCTTATTGGTGACCATGTAAACTGTTCGTCCCTCAGCAAAGAACAGGTCAATATTTTCACTTTTTACCGATCGAATGTGATCGCCTACTTTTACCATGAAACGTGTTTTATAGGATTTGCTCATTTGCATCAGCATCCTGTTGAGTTCATGGTACTGAATTCGTTCACTGCTGGCCGGCAGGTTTTCTCTCAACACCTTCATCTTTTCCAGGCTGCGGTACAGGTCGTTGTAATTGAGCGGTTTCAACAGGTAGTCAATGCTGTTGACTTTAAAAGCCTGTATGGCGAATTCGTTGTAGGCAGTTATGAAAATAATAGGGATGGTAACCTCTGTCTGCTCAAAAATGTCAAAGCTCATACCATCGGTAAGCATGATGTCCATAAACAGCAATTCAGCATGATTGGCAGGGTCAGAAAGCCAATTCACTGATTGTTCTACCGAAGCAAAGTTTTCCAGTACTTCAATTTCCGGATCATATCTGAGAAGCATTTGCTCCAGCTTCTCAACGGCCGGTTTTTCGTCTTCGATGATAACAACTTTCATGCTTATTGGTTGTAAGTGATTCTTATAAATTATTCTTCCTCAATCTCCAGAAGAGGCAGGGTAATAGTACAATGCCCATTCTCCAATTGCTCCTTAATCCCCGGATCTGAATAGTAAGAATAGGCTTTTGCAATATACTGCATCCGTTTTGTATTGGGCTCGTCAATGGTGATTTTTGGATTTTTCCTGTAACTGAATTCAAGTTTTTCATTTTCAGCCTTGATACGAACATCCAGCTTTAAGGTTTTTGAAATGATGTTCTCTGAAAAAGCTCTCTCCAGCAATAAATTCAGTGTTCCGGGGACCAGGTTTTTCTCATGGGTTTCCGGCGCTGCCTGAATATAAAGGTTAAAATAATCTCCGTATTTTGCCTTCATGATTTCAGAAAACGGAGTCAGAGACTCCATCTCATTTTTTAAGCTGACCAGGTCATTGTGTTTGTTGTCAAGAGTGTACCGGTAAATCTTTGAAAGGTTGTTGATCAGGTCATCAGCAGACTTCTTGTCATGATGGAGTTCGGATATGATTATTTCCAGTGATTGAAACAGCAGATCAGGATTGATATGATATTTGAAACTGTGGAGTTCGATCTCAAGGTTTTGTCGCAGATTTTTTTCTTTCTCCACAAGCGCATCATTTTTGCGGTTCAGGTATAGCAGGCTGAAGAAGAAAAGATGATAAAAGATGGCCGCAAAAAGAAAGAGAGAGTTAAAAGTGATCAATTCGGTTCTGATAGTGCTGAACCCTTCGATGTAGGTAAAATAGGCATGTAAAACGAAGCTTATGGCAATTACAGTAATCGCAATGGCAGAAAGGTACTGAACAATAATTCTGAGTTTAAGGTTGACTTCAGCCGATAAAATAGTGTTTAATAATACGATGATCAGCCTGTTTAGCTCGAAAAATAGATATGACAGACCAATGATGAAAAGCACTTCCCTGCTGAAAAAGTTTTCGGCCAGCATCCCGATGGAATCGAAAAACATCAGGATAAGCAGATAAATCATCAGCCCGAAAAGGGGTGGCGCGATCAGCCTGAATACAACGTTGTTATAGAATAGTTTTTCCTTCAACACCCCGGTTTATTAATGGAAGTTTCACGGTAAAATGATCATTCCTGATTA
Source organism: Chlorobiota bacterium (assembly GCA_030618545.1). Lineage (GTDB taxonomy): Bacteria > Bacteroidota > Bacteroidia > Bacteroidales > F082 > JAADID01. The sequence continues at coordinate 4,284 of JAUXDH010000036.1, read as the reverse complement.
TTTCCACCTCCTTGTTTACAAAATACCTGTATCGCTTTTTTATGTTTTCCAATCCGATTTTATGGGATCCGTTTTCTTTTGGCCTGTCAATCACATCATTTCCTACCCTTAACAATACCGGCTTAGGAATGATGTTATTGATTACGGTAATGGATTCCTCATTGCATTTAATCTCTAATACCAGCTCTTTTTCCTCGCAAATGAGGTTGTGTTTTAATGCGTTTTCAATCAGCATTTGTATGCTTAAAGGCGGCACCGGCGAATCCATGCATGTATCCGGAATTTCGGTATTCATGCTGATACATCCCTTATACTTGATCAATTGCATATAAAAGAAAGATCTTACCATCTTCATTTCTTCCTCAAGTTTCACAAGGTGGCGGTCATTGGTATTCAGAATATACCTGTACGATTCGGCTAACTTCCGAATGTAATCTTCTGCTATGCCAATATCTCTGTATGCCAGTGATGAAATAGTATTCAACGAGTTAAAAAGAAAATGTGGATTCAACTGGCTTTTTAATGCTTCAAACTGAAGGTTTAACTGCTCTCGCTCAACACTGAGTGTTTCAATCTGGGCAACCGTATATTGATTATATGAGAACATCGAGAAGTTAACTAATGAAGATATGTACAGCAAAACAAGCAGGATGATAGCGAATTTGACAACTCCGTCCCAATAAGCTGACCAGAAAGAAGATTCTTGCTCATACAGAATGTTTGGAGAGATGTAAATAAAGTAGAACAGGAGGGCAAGGATTGAGAAAATGATTAACCCGCCAAATATTTCCATACCGAACCTGAGCGCCCTTCTTTCATTCCATGGTATCGACCGGTTATAATGAATGCTAAGTTTATAAAGTGCAATTCCTCCCAGGTTAGCAAGGAAAATAGCCAGCAGATAACCCTCCCACTGGTTTATTAGCCGGGGTAATTCGCCTGTTTCACTGAAAAAAATAAAGGAGAACACCCCGAATGAGAGCAATGAGCTGATAATGAAATTCCTGATTATCCAATTCATCAAGAAACTGTTTGATGTTATGATTTTTAAAAATACAACAATTGAGTGATGGGGCTTTCTGCTTGGTCTTGTTTCACGCGGCGACGCTGCGTCGCCGCGTGAAATAAGATTCTATCTTAAGCACTTTGGCATTTCTATTCTATCAGTCGGTCCACCACCCTTCGATATTCTGAATCGGTAGAGAGTGTTTTAGCAACAGCTATGTAAGTTTCTCTGATGTCTTCATTATTAATCCAATCCGTATCCGCTACCGCAAGCAAGACAGATGATTTTTCTGTATTGGATGTAAGCTTACGCGCACTGTGTAATACACCTATGCAGGAGTACTTGTTAAAGTTTTCCGATTTGGTTACATCACGCAAAACCCTTCCCCGCTCTGTATTGCTGGAAAAATGATTGGTTGAAGCAAAGAAGCCTTCAAGAACATTGTCGGTAAAAGGCATCTTGTCTATTGCCGTTGTCAGCACTATGCCCTTTTCAGTATTCGACGTGAGTTTTGACGTGGCGTTAAAAAGACTCTTCCAGGAGTATTCATTCAACTCCATTCTTTTGATGGCATCACGCATTACACTTCCTGCTTCCGTATTACTTGTCATGCTGTTGATGGCAAGAAAATAGGCATTGATCGTGGATGCATCAGTTAGTGACATATCAGGCAGGCTCCTCAAAACGCTTCCCATTTCTGTATTGGAAGTAAGTTTTTTTACTGAAGCAAACATTCTGATCAAATTATCGTTGGTAAGCTGTTGTTTCTTAATCAGGTCTCTCATCGTGCTTCCGGCTTCTGTATTGCTGCTCATACCATCTATGGCATTGAAATAGGCATCGCCGATGTCGGGAATGTTTACGTCCATTTTCTCGAGTGACCTTAAGGTTGCACCCATTTCTGTATTGGAGCTTAATTTTCTGGTGCTCTGCAGCAATCGCACATACGATGGTGTTGTCATCTCCTGTGTTCTTGCCACATTTCTTATTACCCGGCCACGTTCGCTGTTGCTCTCCATCCGGTCAACACAGGTAAAGTAGGCATCTGTGACTATGGAATTGTTGAATTCGATAGGGCTTTCGATGCTTACGAGAACCGAACCTCGTTCGGTATTGGATGTAAGTTTTGACAGGCTGGAAAAGAATATGATAGAAGTATTTTTGTTGGCCATAAAGAGACTGCTGTATTCTTTGTAAAGCCTGCCACGTTCCGTATTGGAACTCATCCTTGAAATTGCTGAACAAATGGCAATGTTCTCGTCAGTATTCAAGGTGTAATTCTTTAGCAGGGTTTCGTAATAGATAGCCTTCACACTATTGGATGAAATCTGTCTGATCTCAGCAAGCACACCATCCACACCGGCTTTTTTGTAAATCCTTTTTACCCGTCCTTCCGCATCTATGCCGGTTAGGCGGACTACATCCAGCAGGATATCTGCCAGCCATTTGCGGCCTTCGGGTTCAAAAGGCACCTTTGTTCTGCCTTCATAATATTCATAGTTTAGTTCACCGGAAGAACTTCCCTCGATGATAATTGACCTTTTATTGCCAAAGGTTTTTTTGCTCACCTTTAAATAACCACCTCTCGAAATGCTTTTGATGCCTGAATCATCGTCGTTCACGCTGATATCGCCATTTACCTGTATTTCATAACTGGTAAAATTATCACTGTATTTGTATTGCCTTCTCCCATCAGGCCCGGATTGGCTTGCACTGTTAGCCAGTGCAAGCGATACCGAAGCCAAAAAGATGATAGAAACAAATATGGGCATTAAAATGGGTTGTATAAGTTTCGTTTTCATTTTAAATTTTTTTATGGTTGCTTATTTATTTTCACGATACAAAAGTGAAGCATGCCAACCACTAATAAAAACGAATTGCATTAAACTGTGTGATTGGTGTATTGAATTGCAAAATAACTGTCATGAACTTTTTACAGAAAGCATATCAGGTGATGGTTTGCCGAATAAAGAAGCCACGAATGCACGAATTATTCGTCTTCCATTAGTGCATTCGTGGCTAGTATATTGCGGAAAAAGGCAACCGCGGATGCACTAATTTTGACTGTTCAATTAGCATATCCGCGGCTAATTAAAAAATAGCCTGAAGTATATCCTGTATTAGTTTTTTAGCTTTTTGAAATCCAATTTGTAAAAGTGAAAATCCGGGTTCTCAATATTGATTTTAAATCCTTCAACATTGCCGGATTCATTCAGGCTAAAAGTGACAAAACCCTCCGGAAGAAACGGATCTTTTACTTTGATTTTGAAGGTGTCATAATGCCAGTGTTCCAGTGCTCCTTGAAGCAGTTCAGCAGTTGGAAGCATAGTTAAGTATAAGGCTTCTCCTTCCATCTTTATCTCTGTCTGACCATACATTTGATCCTCGTAAGTGCCAATGTAGTTTTCTAATTGCAATGAGGGAAAAGTGTTCTCTGCTCTTTGTTCTTCAAGTTCTTCCATTTTCTTCGCTTCTCTTTCCTTTTGCATATTCTTGTAAGGCAAATACTTTTCAGTCCATCCCAGCGAGTCATTCAAATGAAAATCCAGTAAATCCTTTTCAAGTGCCGGAATCAGCAATGATATTTCGTTGGCAAGAATCACATAACCGAGACCTTCCTCAGGAACAAACACAACTTTGGAATGGAATCCAGGTAACCCGCCGCCATGTTCAATCACTTTCATGCCATTGTAATCTTTCATAGACCAGCCCAGGCCGTAGGTTGAAAAATGAGTGCCATCGATAATATTTGCCTTGCCTGCATTCAGCATGGTTTGCGGTTTCACAAGGTTGTAATATTCATTTTCTGAAAAAATGATGCTATCATTCCATGCGCCCCTGTTTAGCATCAGTTGTGCCCATAGGAGCAGATCGCTTGCCGAAGTGTTGATGGAAGCGGCCGGACCTGAATTGTCATATTTGATGAATTCCATTGGCTTTCCTTCCAGATGAGGCCTGGCAATATTCTTTTTCTCCTCGATTCCATTATTTGTCGTGCTCGAGTTATTCATGCCAACAGGATCGAAAATGCGCTCTTTGACGAACTCATCCCAGGATTTCCCGCTTACTTTCCTGATTAGCTCACCGGCAACAATGTACATCACATTCGAATAGCCAAACTTTTCCCTCAAGCTATAGGGATTTTCCCTGTAACGTATTCTTTCAACAACTTCCTCCCTGGAATAGTCCGTTCCATACCACAACAGGTCGCCGTCGAAAGTCTGGAATCCTGCCCTGTGGCAAAGCAAATCTTTGATCATCATTTCCCGGGTAATGTA
>JAUXDH010000074.1 GCA_030618545.1 Chlorobiota bacterium | reverse complement strand
TGGTATGTATTTCGTTCAGATTGAAGCTGAGGGCGAAAAGATCACCAAAAAGATCGTTGTTGAATAACCCAGCAAACTAGAGACTTTAACCTCGCTTCTTTGGAAGCGGGGTTTTTTTTATAGACACAAGTTCCTCCGCAAAGCGGTCCTTTGGACAATCACTTTGTGAAATAACCAAAATCTAACCTTAGTAATGGAATAGACTATACCGTGGTTTTTGGGACTCTGGTTTTGTGACAATCACTGGATTCCAAGCTATTACACTTCCAAAGGAATACATTCGGTAAAAGTCACGCAAAGGTATCGCAAAGGTACGCAGAGGATTCTTTGTGTAGCTCAGTGTCTTCCCCGCCTGCCAAAGCGAAGCGGCGGGCAGGTTTGCGGAACTTTGCGTAACAGCTTACAGTTAAACCTATTTCCACTTGTTGTGATTCCCGAAACAACAATTCCTTGTTACAAATGACGGACTGATAAATATTTTACTTTTAAACATGAATAAAAACTCGTTTGAATTCTTTGAAAGATTCAGGAACAATGCTGCCTATCGGGATATTGACAAACCTATCATCATCGCTGATGACCTGAGGACACCGGAGAATATGGGAGCCGTGCTGAGGCTGGCAGGAAATATAGGCGCCAGCGAAACATTATTTATTTCTGATAAGACGCACGAATTCAAAAATTATAAGATTAACCGTACCGCTTCCGGTGGGGAAAAGAAAACCGATTGGAGGATCATCGCAAAGGAGGATGCAATACTCAAAGACCTGGTTCCACAAGGATACCAGGTTGTTGCACTGGAGACCGACTCAAATGCTTCCAATTTAATGGAAACCAGGCTGCCTGATAAATGCGCTTTTCTCATCGGGAATGAAGTATCCGGAATCTCTGAGGATCTGATGCATCAGGCAAAGCAGGCTGTATTTATTCCCGTTCCGGGGCCGGTATCTTCACTTAATGTAACGCATGCCCTTTCAGTCGCCCTTTTCGAATGGCTCAGGCAAAGAAATATTGCATTTTAAGGCCACAAAATTCCTGGGTCATAATTTATACTACCGAACCAATTAAAAAACCTCAAACTTCAAACTCAAGAGATTAACTTATTACCTTTACTAACTCTCGACTTTTAATCAACTCAAATTAAAAATGAAACAGATTTTATTTATAATAATCACCCTTAGTCTTACCCTTCTTAGTTGTAAGAAAGATAAACTTGTGGACTGCTGGGATTGTGTAATCACTAAAAACAACTCCCATCAATGGGGCTGGGGCAGTAACAGTGTAAAGTTTGACTATGAAACCGTATGTGGATATTCCCAGGATGAAATCCTTATCTATGAAGAAGATAACAGTTGGACAAATCCAACGGGGTGGCAGATTACAAGATGCAGAAAGAAATGACTCAGAAATCTGAACGCTCCTACTAAAACTTTAACACCCCAACTTTAAACCTTAAACCTCAAACATTAAACTTCGAACCTAAAACTTCAAACTCTTCCCATTAACTTATTACCTTTACGCCCCTTAAATTAAAACATAAAATGGAAAAAATAAAACAGTACATCGAAGAAAACAGGGAACGATTCCTGGAAGAATTATTTGAATTAATCCGCATTCCATCCATCAGCTCAATTTCAGATCACAAACCAGACATGCTGAGAGCTGCCGAGGCTTTCAAGGAGCATTTTTTAAAGGCAGGTTGCGATAGGGCTGAGGTGATGCATACCGCGGGAAATCCGGTGGTTTATGCTGAGAAGATGATTGATCCATCCCTGCCCACCGTCCTTGTTTATGCCCATTACGATGTGATGCCTGTCGATCCGCTGGATCTTTGGACAACCCCTCCTTTTGAGCCCGAAATAAGAGATGGGAAGATCTATGCCCGTGGCGCCGATGATGACAAAGGACAGGGATTCATGCACGTAAAAGCCTTTGAGGCTTTGGTCAATAATGACGCGCTTCCTGTGAATGTGAAATTCATGATTGAAGGAGAAGAAGAAATTGGATCAGTAAACCTCGGCGCTTTTTGCGATGAACATAAAGATATGCTCAAGGCTGACATCATCCTGGTATCCGATACGGGAATGATTGCAGATGATATTCCGGCCATCACTACCGGCTTGAGAGGATTGGCTTACTGGCAGGTGGAAGTTACCGGACCCAGCCGGGATCTCCATTCAGGATTATTTGGCGGGGCAGTTGCCAACCCTATCAATGTGCTGGCAAAAATGATCGCGCATATGACCGATGACGACAACAAAGTGGTCATGCCCGGATTTTATGACGATGTATTGGAAGCTTCCGATAAGGAAAGGGAATTGCTGAACATGGCTCCTTTTGACAGGGAAGAGTACAAAAAGGCTCTTGATGTGGAAGAGCTGCACGGCGAAACAGGATACACCACAATCGAAAGAACAGGCATCCGTCCGTCATTTGATGTGTGCGGCATCTGGGGTGGTTATACAGGTGAAGGTGCAAAAACAGTTTTACCTTCGAAAGCTTATGCGAAAATATCTTCCCGCCTGGTTCCTGACCAGGATCATGAAAAGATCGCTAAGATGTTTGAAGAGTATTTTGTTAGCCTCGCTCCTGAATCAGTTAAGGTGAAAGTTGATTCATTGCATGGTGGCCAGGCTTATGTTTGTCCAATTGATCTGCCAGCTTACAAGGCTGCTGAAAAAGCGCTGGAACAACTCTACAAACGGACTCCGGTGCCGGTGCGCAGTGGAGGAAGCATTCCGATCATATCAACTTTTGAGGATAAGTTAGGCACCAAATCCTTATTGATGGGTTTTGGTCTTGAATCGGATGCCATCCATTCTCCAAATGAGAATTACCCCTTAAAGAATTTCTACTCCGGTATTGAGGCGATCACCTCTTTCTATCATTTCTTTGCTGAAGAGATGAAATAATGTGCAGGTAGTTTTTTACTAAAGACTGTGGCATAAGAGGAATATTTGATTTCGCACCCTTGGCGCTTTTTTATGCTTTGATATATTTGTCTCAGGGCTTAACACCCAGAGCTATTGATGATCACCCCGTTGGGGCTCTTTTATTTTCAAAGGCAAAAGAGACTCACCGTAAACACCAAGTTATTATTTCAATAAAGATAAACCTCAATGCCGGCAGGAAAAAATATTTCCAAACCCGATATCCTGTTTTGATATTAGGACACAGTTAATAAAGGAGTGTTCAATTCACTACCATTTTCTCCTGAGATGCAAAGCCCAACTATCCTTTCTTCGCGGCTTTGCGCCTTTGCGTGAAATCCGCACTTAAAAAAACAGACCTGATTACCCGTTTGCCTGTCATGATGAAGATAGTTAACTTTGCCGGCGACTTTTAATAGATGAAAAAGACTTTCTTTCTTTTGTTGTTCTTGATAATGTATCTTTTTGGGAATTCCCAACTGGATGCAGGACAGGACACAACTATCTGCAAAGGGGAGATCGTTCAGCTAAATGCCACAGGAGGATCAAACTACCATTGGATAGCTATCCCCCCTGACCCAACACTGAGTAATCCTGACATCCCAAACCCAACCGTACAACCGCTTACCACTACAATGTATATTGTTGAGTCAAGAGAAGTTGACACCAATAGATTACTCAATGGATCTTTTGAACTCGGTAATGTCGACTTCACAAGTGAATATATCTACAACCCTGTTAGCATATGGAACCCCGGGACTTATGCCATAGTGGACGATGCGAATGATGTACATCCAAACTTCAATTGTGATTCAGACCACACAACGGGGAGTGGGCTGATGATGTGTGTGAATGGCGCAAGCACGCCAGATGTAGTGGTATGGACCACTTCACTGAGTAATATTGATCCGGATGCAGAATATGAGTTCAGCACCTGGGTTTCGAGCCTTGCTTTTTTCTTCCCGGCAGTTTTGCAATTCAGGATCAACGGTGTATTGCTTGGAGATCCTTTTAACGCGAGCTTTCAGACCTGCACCTGGAACCAGTTTTTTGAGGTCTGGGATTCGGGAGGCGCCACTGATGCAACCATAAGTATTATTAATCAGAACACTGCCTCAAATGGTAATGATTTCTCTCTGGACGATATATATTTCGCGGAAGTATTTTATCTCTACGATACGGTGGTGGTAAACGTCATCGATCCGCCAACCTCCACTTTCCAGACACCATCAGAGATCTGCTCAGTAGATACGGCCATCATTGAATACACGGGAAATGGAGTGGACACAGCTATCTATCACTGGGACTTTGACGGCGCAACCATCATCAGCGGAAGCGGACAGGGTCCATTCGAATTACAATGGGCAACACCCGGACTGAAAGAGGTAAGCCTCTGGGTGGAGGATACCTGCAGTTCGGAAACTACCATGCATACCATCAATGTGAATCAAAGTCCTTCGGCAGGGATCACCGCCGATGCCACATCCATACCGTTTGGCACATACACTTTTTTGCACGGAGATATGTTTGGAAATCCTGGCCCTCTTGCTTATGTATGGGAGCCTGCATCCCAACTGGTAGATCCGGAAAGTCTTGATCCGCAAACCGTAAACCTTGAGACTTCTACCGAGTTCATATTTACAGTAAAAGATGAAAGCAGCCAGTGTGAAGCCACCGACACTATCCTTATCCAGATAAGCGGGGGTGCACTGGCGATCATTTCATTGGAAGCGGCTCCTGACACTATTTGTGAGGGAGAATCAACAGACCTGCAATTATTTGTAGAGGGAGGCTCAGGTAATTACACGGCCACCTGGACTTCTGAGCCACCGGGATTTTCTCATACCGGACCTGAGATGACACTCCAGGTCTCCCCTTCACAGACGTTGATCTATAAGGTAACAGTGAATGATGGATTCAATACAACCCCGGAGCAAACAGTTCAGGTGGTGGTAAACAAACAAATCATTATTTCTAAGCAACCTGCCGACACCCTTTTACCTCCCGGAGAGGATGCGGTATTTGGTGTTTTCTCAGAAAATGCTGACAGCTTCCAATGGCAGTTCAGTGATGATTCCGGCAACAGTTGGACTGACCTGATTGATGATGGTACTTTTTCAGGAACCACTACAAGTGTTTTGACAATAAGCCCGGTAGACGAGACAATGAACGGATGGTACTTCAGGTGTTTGCTTACCGGGGAATGCAACCCCGCGAGTACGAGAGAGGCGGAACTCAATGTGGTCATTGCGCCAGATGTTATCAACGAGCTTGAAAATGTGGACGCTTGTGAAGACGTCCAAATAATTGTTCCCTATAAAGTCTCAAACTTTATCCAGATCATTGATCTTGAATTGACCCTGCGGTTTGATGATTCCAAATTAGCCTTTCAGGGGTTGACCGATATCATCAATGCCCTGGAAAGCGATATCCAGGCTGCAGTCAACGGCAATGAGATCAAAGTGACCTGGAGTTCCAATCAAGCGGTTTCCATTCCGGATGGGGTTGCATTCAACTTTGAATTTGAATCATTGTCAAGCGACTCTTCTGAACTGTCCTGGCAGGAATCCGGTTGCTCAATCACCAACGTTTTTGGATATTCGCCCTCCCTTGAATTCAGCAACTCTACGATAATCGTCAATCCGCTGGCTATCCAACCGGATCTTCTTCATGCCAGCCCTGATTCGATCAGTATAATGGATAATGTTGAAATAGAACTTTCCGCCGAAGGAGGCGCGGGCGATCAGTTGGTTTGGTTGATCGGAGATTGTGACGGTGAAATTATCGGAGATGGAAATCCTCTTACAGTTGCAATGCCTGAGGTGACTACAGATTATTTTGCCCGCTGGGAAAACGGATGTGGTTCCAGCGCCTGCCAAAAAGTTACTGTGGTTGTCAGCCAGGAATATGATGTGTATGCACCAAGCGCCTTTTCCCCCAATGGGGATGGGTTAAACGACAGGTTTGAACTGGTCAGTCCAACCGATCTTTTTGAATTCCGGCTGCAGATATTTAGCAGGTGGGGGCAGATCCTATTTGAATCAAACAACCTTTACGAGGGCTGGGATGGTAGTTCCAACGGCAATTTAAGTCCACCGGGAGTCTATATCTGGAAAGCAAATTACCGGCTGCGAAGAGAAGGCCAGGGTAGTGATAACAGGATAAAAACCGGAACTGTGGTGTTGGTGAATTAATTGTTAATCTGGCGGCTCACTTTTATTAACGCTTTGGCCTGCCTTTACCTTGACGTCCTTCTTTCCTTTTGAACCCTTCTTTGCGTTCACGTCCTTCTGACTTTTTAAACCTGCCTTTGCTTTCGTCTCCTTCGGATCTTTTAAAACGACCTTTGCGTTCGCTTCCTTCTGACTTTTTGAATCTGCCTTTGCCTTCGCCTCCTTCTGACCTTTTGAATCTGCCTTTGCCTTCGTCTCCTTCTGACCTTTTATAACCGCCTCTGCGCTCATCTCCTTCTGATCTTTTGAAACCGCCTCCGTACTTGTCTCCTTCGGACCTTCTGAATCCGCCTCTACGTTCGTCTCCTTCAGACCTTTTGAAGCCTCCTCTACGTTCGTCTCCTTCAGACCTTTTATAACCGCCTTTGCGTTCGTCTCCTCCTGACCTTTTGAATCCGCCTCTACGATCGTCTCCTTCAGACCTTTTATAACCGCCTCTGCGTTCATCTCCTTCTGATCTTTTATAACCGCCTCTGTGTTCTCCTCCTTCAGATCTTTTGAAACCGCCTCTGCGCTCATCTCCTTCAGACCTTTTGAAACCGCCTCCGCGCTTGTCTCCTTCGGACCTTCTGAAACCGCCTCTGCGTTCGTCTCCTTCGGATCTTTTGAAACCGCCTCTGCGCTCGTCTCCTTCGGATCTTTTGAAACCGCCTATACGATCGTCTCCTTCAGACCTTTTGAAACCGCCTCCGCGTTCTCCTCCTTCGGATCTTTTGAAACCGCCTCTGCGTTCACCGCCATCGGACCTTTTAAAACTTCCTTTTTGACTGTAATCCCTTTTATCTCCACTGTCGCGACGTTCGCCCCTCATGCTGCCTTCATACAATTCGTACTTCAGGAACTTAGCCTCAATAGGTCCGTTGAATAAGGTGATCTTCCTGGATGGTTTTAAGCCAATAAACTTTGGGGATTCAAAATCGGCGGCGATGATCCAGGCTTCAAAACCGGCAAATTGCTGTTTTAATGTGTCTCCTATTTTTTTGTAGAGTTCAATTATATCACCCCTTTCTTCCAGCCTTTTTCCGTAAGGCGGATTAAAAACAAGGATACCATTATTCTTATCAGGTTTGATCGCATCAAAATACCTGGCATTCGTATTTATATCTTTGTGAAGGCCTGCATTTTTAATGTTTCGTTTTGCGATGCCAATCGCTTTTTCTGACCGGTCGGACGCATAAATCTCACAGTCCAGTTCCCCCATATTCAAATCGGCTTCCTGTTTTACTTTCTCCCACAATTCAACATCAAAATCAGCCCATTTCATAAAAGCGAATTGTTTCCTGTAATAGCCGGATGGAATATTCATCGCCTGCATGGCTGCCTCAATGGGTATGGTTCCGGAACCACACATGGGATCATAGAAATCTTTATCGCCTTTCCAGCCCGTAAGTTTAACCATCCCTGCAGCAAGCACTTCATTGATGGGCGCTTTGTCTGCTGAAATACGGTATTCTCTTCTGTGTAAAGAATTCCCCGAACTATCCAGCGACACTGAACATCTGTCATGGCTGATATGTACATCTACATAAATGTGCGCATCCTCTTTTGCTACCCACGGCCGCTTGCCTGTCTTATCCCTAAACTGATCAACAATGGCATCTTTGGTTCTCAAGGCAACAAAATGAGAATGGGTAAGTTCTGAATGAAACACATTGGCGTTTACAATGAAAGTCTGGTCGATCCTAAAAACCTTGGTCCAGTCAATATTTTTTACTTTGTTATAAAGCTCAACGTTGTCTTTTACCTCGAATACACCTGCCGGTTTAAGCACCCTCAGGGCTGTCCTTAAAAGGTAATTGGCTTTGTACAGGGTTTCCAGATCACCCCTGAAAAGAACACCTCTCTTGACAACCTGAATGTCTTGCGCGCCAATTTCGTGCAGCTCCTGGGCCAGCACTTCTTCCAGACCTGCAAATGTTTTTGCCATTAAATCCATGCCCATAGTGTATTCTTTGGTCAGTGCCATAACAGGAGTAAAAATAACTAATTTAGCATGGCACCTAACTATCAATCAAATTTAATCAAAATGACCATACAGGATGCGCAAACAAAGGTGGATGAATGGGTCAATACTACCGGAGTGCGATATTTCAATGAACTCACCAACATGGCCCTGCTCACCGAGGAAGTTGGTGAAGTTGCCCGAATAATCGCGCGGAAATACGGTGAACAATCCTTTAAAAAGTCTGATGAAGAAATCGACCTTGCTGATGAATTTGCCGATGTATTCTTTGTGCTGATCTGTCTGGCTAACCAGACAGGAATTGACCTTACAGAAGCGCTCAGGAGAAACTTGCTTAAAAAAGAAACAAGGGATAAAGAACGCCACCGGAATAATATAAAACTGAAAAACCAATAAGCTCAAACAAATCTCTTGCCTGGTTGTTAAAATAGATACTTGTGCCGCTTTTAAGAATTCCCATGCATCATCTGAAGTTTTTATTCACCCTCTGTTTACTGATACCTGCAGTAGTTATTTCACAAAATATTGCCATCAAAGGAGTTGTGAAGGATCGAAAAACCAAAAAGCCACTGGCGTTTGTTCATATCGTTTCAGAGCGTGGTTATGGTACCACAAGCGATATCGATGGCAAATTCGAACTTAATATTCGTAAAAAAGAATGCTGCGTAAAACTGACCTATGTGGGCTATGAAACTTTACATTATGAAATCGATTTTCGGAAAGATGTTCAAAAGATATTCATGACCACCAGGCGCTATGAATTAGATGAAGTGGAAGTGTTTCCAGACATCAACCCTGCTCACCGCATCATCGATAGCGTGGTTGCCAACAGGGATCTGAATAACCCGGACAAACTCAAGTCTTTTCAATATGTTTCCTATGATAAGATGATAGTCACCATCGATGCGGATTCTTTAATGGTGAAAGATACCGCCTTGCTTGATTCAACCGAAAGACGCGCCAGAAAGTTTCTTGAGAAGCAGGATATTTTTATCATGGAAACGGTAACCGAGAGGAAGTACAAATCACCGAACCTTAATCAGGAAACAGTCCTGGCAACGAAAGTCTCAGGATTTAAAGATCCGTTGATGGCTTTCATGATCTCCCAGATTCAATCCACCTCTTTCTATAATGAACTTATTCAGATAGCAGGAAATAAATACATCAACCCCATCAGCAAGGGAAGTACCAGAAAGTATTTCTTCCTTATTGAGGATACCACATATACGGAAACGAAGGACACCGTATTCGTCATTTCTTTCAGGCCCTTAAAAAAGACCAGGTTCGAAGGAATGAAAGGTTTTCTTTCGATCAACACCAACAGGTGGGCAATCCAGAATGTGAAGGCACAGCCATCCAATGACACTACAGGTATCGTTATTAAGATTGAGCAGGCTTACGAGTTCGTGCAGGACCATTGGTTCCCTGCCCAGTTGCATACCGATGTGATTTTTTTGAATGCCCGGATGCCCATAGGAGACAATTCCTATCACCTGGTTGGGAATGGACGCAGCTATATCAAAGATATCGAGATAGGTTTGGACCTGCGAAACAGGGATTTCGGTTACAGTGAGGTTGAAATTGAATCTGATGCAGCGAAAAAGAAGGGGGAGTTTTGGGAGGAATACCGAATTGACACCCTTACAGACAGGGAAAAGGAAACCTATCGTGTGATTGACTCTATCGGGGAAGAGGCCAATTTTGACAGGATGGCCAACACATTTCAAACGCTCTTAACAGGACGGATACCACTTGGTCCAATTGATTTCGATATCAACAAATTAATTCATTACAATGATTTTGAGGGCATCTACCTGGGCGTTGGATTTCATACCAATGACAAGTTTTCGAAGGTTGTGAAAACCGGTGGTTTCTGGGGTTACGGTCTGGGTGACAAGCGTGCTAAATATGGGGTGGACCTGAGCGTGTTACTCCATAAAAGATCCGAAATGAGGATCAGACTTGACGGATACTACCAGGCCATTGGTAGTGGTGAAGTGCAGTTTTTTGATGATAAGTTTCAAATATGGAGACCAGACTATTTTTACAAATTTTTTGTTAACAGGATGAATTACACATTTGGAGCCGAGCTGGATTACAACTTCAAGGTCAGGGCGATGCGCGACTTCAAATGGAACCTCGGATTGAGGGCACAGGAGAAGCATGCTTACCGCGATTATTACTTCACCAGGGATGGGGATACCAACAACCCACAAAGGATTTTCAATTACAGGGACCTGATGATCGGCTTCCGTTTTGCTTTTCGTGAAAGAACCATTGCGACCACCAAGGGGCGAATTTCTTTCGGATCGAAATACCCTGTTGTCTGGTTCAATTATACAGCAGGACTCTCCGGAGTACTTAATGGTGATTTTGCCTACCACCGTTTCGATTTGAAAGTCCAGGACGATATTTACATTAAATACCTTGGTGAATTCACCTGGCGGCTGATGGGCGGGTACATCATCGGGCAGTTGCCGATAAGCAACAACTATGCAGGAAAAGGTACCTACAGGCTGATTACTCTTTACGCCCCGTTTAGTTTTGGAACCATGCGCACAAATGAGTTCTACTCCTCAAAATATGCGGCGCTGTTCCTTTCTCATAACTTTCAGAACCTGTTATTTGATTTTAAAAAATGGCATCCCGAATTAATGCTGATAACAAACATCGCCTTCGGAACGATGGACCACAAAGAGAATCACCACAATTTCGATTTCAACACACTGGAAAAAGGTTACTACGAATCGGGGATTATCATCAGGAAATTATTAGACCTGAGGCTTTATGATCTGGGCGCAGGCGTGTTATACCGTTACGGCCCTTACAGTTTTGATAATGTTTCCTACAACTTCGCTTACAAAATCTCAATCTTCTATTCTTTTTAAATTCATTCTTCCAATATGATATTTGTTATATTTACAGACGCTCATTAACCACAATTACGTGAAGGATTTTTTCATTCAATACATCAAGCCAATACTTGGATTTGCTTTACTGGCATTCCTTATCTGGTATTTCTTCCCGATATTTATTTATATCCTCATCGCTACCTTACTTTCATTGATGGGCATGCCAATGGCCAGACGCCTGAACAAAATAAGATTCGGTAACAGGATGATGCCACGAAGTCTTAGTGCGGCCATCACTCTTTTTGTGATGGTGCTTATCGTTGGATTGTTTATTACCATCATTGTTCCATTAGTCGTTCAGCAGGCCAATGTGATCAGCACCATTGAACCGGCAGCTCTTGTGGAACACTTCCAGGAACCGATAGATAAGGTAAACACCTTCCTTCATGAAAATGGAATGATTGAGCCGGATCAAACAATCGCCAACTCCATAGAGAACCAGATCAAAAGCTTTATCAGTTTCGATAGTTTTACCAGTTTCTTTACCGGCCTGGCCACAGCTACAGGCAACATTTTCATGGGGGTCTTCATCATTCTTTTCCTGACCTTTTACTTTTTGATGGAAGAAAATCTTGTTAAGGATTTTATCCTTCTGCTGACTCCGGAGGAACATGTAGAAAACATAGAGCGCGTGATGCATGATTCGAAAATATTGCTGGTCAGGTACTTTCATGGAATCATGCTGGAGATAGTCATCATGATGACACTTGAGTCTGCCGGGCTGCTGATATTCGGTGTACCCAATGCCATACTTATTGGATTCCTCGGTGGGCTTATGAATGTGATACCCTACCTGGGCCCCATCATTGGCGCGGCTCTTGGAATCATACTGGCATCACTTTCCGAATTAAGTATGGGCAATTACGATATGCTGCTGATTACGATCGTAACTGTTATTGCCGTATTTGCCGGAGCAAACTTTGTTGACAATTTTGTGTTGCAACCACAGATTTATTCAAAGCGTGTAAAAGCACACCCGGTAGAAGTATTTCTTGTGATTATCCTTGGAGGAAAACTTGCAGGCATTGCCGGAATGATCATGGCCATCCCAACCTATACGGTGATAAAAGTGATCGCCCGTGAATTCGCGCAGCGGATGAAATTGGTTAAGTTTTTGACGAGTAAGATGTAGTACTTATAACATCAATTGCTTCTCTTTGTTTGCCATCCCACCAACAACTGCTACAGTAAGTTAAGCAATATTGGTTTTAATGGCTAAAGCCGAAATATACTTGATTATTCTCATTTAAAAATAAGTATTTACAGCAAATTCAAATTGGGTTAGAAATATTTGTTTGAATATGGTTATGTTATTTTGCTCGTAAAATATCAATATTGCCTTCTTGTATTCCACAGAATCAATTGTTCTAAAGGAAATAGGGCAATAATTATTACCAATTAAAATCGCGTTGCCTATTATTCTTGCAGTTCTTTTATTGCCATCGTTAAAGGCCTGGATATAGGATATGAGAACAAGTACTAAAAATGCTTTTTCAAATATTGATTCACGGTTATTCACTAACTGACACATTTGCTGAAGCGCTTCCCTTATTTGATACTCATTGTCAAGTGGTTTGTAGTTAGTGCCGGAAATACCGATCCTTCTTTTTCTTATATTTCTATCTACTGCTAAATCTTTGATTAAGATACTGTGTATATCTTCAATTCTTGAAACAGCTAAGGGATTTAGATAGGCAGGGTCTTCAATTATAAAATCTATTGCTTCTTTGTGATTCAGGAGC
>JAUXDH010000222.1 GCA_030618545.1 Chlorobiota bacterium | reverse complement strand
CCAAAAGCAAGCACATCACCCAATAAGGTCAGTGTGTTATCTGTTTTGTCGATAAGATAAATCTTAGCCGCAGCTGAAAGTTGAAGCCCGTACATCTGCCCGTTATCATCTATTGCGATGCAACCGATTGCTGTGGCTGTTGATTGTGAGCCAATAAGAGTTATACTGCCATCGGTAAGATCAATTGTGTACAAATTTGATGAACCAGTGGCAGTACCATATGCCGCATTCGCATACATAATACCTGTAGCAGGGTCATAGGCCATCCCAGTCCATATATGCGTTGAAGGAGGTACCGATGAGCCAATCAATGTAGTTGTTGCATCAGATGTATCGACTTCATACAATTGGTTGGTGTTATAATCGAGACCATACAATACATTATCAGGGCCAAAATCCATGCCCCCAAAAACCGGGGTTATAGTACCTACAACTGTTTGTGAAGCATTACTCAAGTCGATTGTACTGAAATCACTAAACGCGTCAACTGTAAAAGCGCTTTCTTGTGCTTTGCTGTTGATTGTTATGATCGCGAGAATAAAAATTAGTAGAGTTGATAATTTTTTCATGTTATAAAATTTTATTGATAATTATTCAATTTGATTATTCCTTATTTTCTTATCAGGATCATGCGTGTTCTTTAACAGGATATGGAGGCTGTCTATTTCCTTTTCATTATTGCTTAAAGATAAAAGGGGACCTGACAGAAATATTAATATGCTTAAAAGGAGCGCTATTTTTCTATTCATGAACTCTTTTATGAAATCTAGTAAATCATGGTTATGGCTTTCAAAATTACGAAAAGTCCCTTACTTTTTATATTAGAAGTAATTGAGGTTATTAGCAAATTAATATGAAAATGAGCAAAGAGCCAAGACAAGACAATAAAATTATACCAACCTTGTTTCCCATCCATACGGACTTCCGTAAGTCGTACGGGCAAGTTTTGGCGAATAATGAACTAAAAATAGTAAAAGAAGACGCTTTTCTAAAAACTTTAAAAACTATTACTCAACAATCAGTCGTTTCGAAAGTATGCCTTTCACGGTCTTGATCCTGACGAGGTAAAGACCAGGACTGTAAGTATCTGTATTCAGTCTGATCTTTTGGTCATTCACAATTCTTTCCTCAACTATTTCTCCGGTCAGGCTAAAAATCATCAGGGATTCTATTGTGTTTTCAGATTGGATCAGCAGGAAATCTTTGGCGGGATTGGGATTCATGGTCACTTTACCTGTTTCATTTTCACCTATTCCTGTGCATTCGTCAATGGTCACTTCGAACTCCGTTGCAGCGCCATAACAGCCGTTTGGAGTTTCTTCTTCCAGGTTTATGGTAGCTGTTCCAGCTTCTCCCCATTCAATGGTAACCGTATAAGTTCCCTGTCCTTCAGTAATCGTTCCGCCTGACACATCCCATGTGTAGGTATTTCCTTCCGTTTCATCAGCGGTATAAATCTCTACCTGATTATCACAAACCTCGGATTCTCCATCTATGACCGGCTCGGGAATATCATCAACATCAATTACAAGTTCTTCTGAAGATGTTCCACTGCCACAATCGTTGATGCCATACACGGATAACTGAGCTTCTCCTGCAAAGTCGGTGTTCCATTCAACGCTAACCTCCATATCATTTTCAATCAAGGTGCCGGCCTCTTCAGGGGATATTACCCATCCGTAGCTATCGGCTCCTTCCACTCCTGCGGTTTCATAATCTGTGGGTTGATCGTTGCACAATGCGGTAGATCCTGTAGGTGTGTCGGGCGCGTCCGGTGCATAAATAACATAAACCTGTATCTGGTTCACCATATCCAGCGTACAATTGTCATTTAAAGCTACTGCCGTATAATAACCTTCATCGGTGAGGTATCCAAAGCTCAACTCTGAACCGGTTCCCTCCACTACCACACCGGTGGTTTCGCCATCAAGATATAGTTCATAGTCAACGTCAATATCAGAATCGCTCAAGGTAATCTCCGAACCATCACCTTCAAAGCAATAACTGCCGCCGCCTTCAAGTGTATACTCATTGGGCCCCTGGTAAAGTGTAGCTTCCATTTCATCTGACCAGTCGCCATCGCCACAGATGTTGGTAGCCCTGACTTTAATTGTGAAATCACCTGTCCAGTCATCCGCTGCAAGCAGGGTAGCTTCATTGTCGTTCACGGTTAATGTTCCTGCATCTGCAGGATCTATTTCCCATTCATATACCTGGGTATATGGAACCTCGGAAATTGAATAAACGTAAGTCTGGTCCGTACAAACGGATGTTTCACCATCTGGTGTTTCGGCCTGAGCCGGTGTTTCCAATACCGTAATAAATTCTTCTACCCTTTTTGTATCGGATCCATTGTCATTTGTTACAGTTAACTCAACCCAGTAAACGCCAGGTGTGTTATAGGTAATGGATGGATCCTGATCTGATGAGGTGGATGGTGTTCCGCCTTCAAATGTCCAGTCCCAGGTGTCGATATTTGTACCCATAGACAAATCAGTAAAGTCGATTACTGAAGTTGAGCATGTAACAGAATCGCTTGCACTGAAGTTCGCGATCAATGGAGATATAAGGTTATTCAATTCAACTTTCTGACTTTGCAGAACCTCTTTCGTGTCATCATCCTGGATAAAAGCAACCAGTTCGCAATAGTCGATATCCCAGGTATCGTCAAAAGTAAAAGAGATAAGAATATCTGTCAGGTCAGTAAGGTCCAAATCGCCAATATCCGTACCGGTGTGATCCGGTACCATCAGGCGATTCACAAAATTCAGTTCTGACTGTCCCTGCCAGCTATATTCGATTTCAGACTCAGTGAGGGCGAACCTCAACTGTAGGTTATCACCAGTATAGGAACCCACATTTTGCACCCTGAGGGTAATGGAATAATCGTCACCATCATTAGTACCCAGGATATCAAGGGAGAAATCCGAGTCCATCACTATGCGCGCATCCACAATGGGTTTGTAGGTACTGTACATGCTCGTGTTGTTGGAACCGCCCACAACTTCATCGTAGGATCCGTCAAACCATGCAGTCGGGTAGCCAGTGATGGAGTAGTAGTCGTTGCGGGCATCCGAATCGGTAGTCGCAAATGGATCACCATTGTGGTTTTCTATTACTGCTGCGGGGTCACCGTTCGCAATCAGGTCGTCGGCGCCCATTGCAGCGCCAGGGCAATAATAACACCAGCATCCGGTACCTAT
>JAUXDH010000187.1 GCA_030618545.1 Chlorobiota bacterium | reverse complement strand
GTATAAGGGTATAGGGTATAAAGGTATAGGGGGGGAGTGTAAGGGTATAAGGGTATAAGGGTATAAAGGTATAGGGTGTCATGTCCTGAAATTGTAGGGGTTAAATGTCCTTCTCCCTTATAACCCTATTCCCCTTATTTCCTCTTTTCCTGGAAATCAATAATAATGTTTGATAAGAAAGTTTTAGTGTTCATGTAATATAGATAAGATACAATGACTTTAATATTTATCAATAATTTAGCCGGTTCAAACATAAACTCATTCAGATGCCTAAAATTTATCTGGTAGGATTTATGGGTGTAGGCAAAAGTACTGTTGGAAAAAAACTGGCTGCAGCGCTGGGCTACAACTTTATTGACCTCGACAATCTTTTTGAAAACAGCTATAAAATCAGCATCGATCGTTTTTTCAGTAAGTACGGAGAGCAACTGTTCAGGGAGCTTGAAAACAAACTTTTAATTTCAACTTTTGAAATGGATGATGTTGTTGTCTCTACCGGTGGTGGTACGCCCTGTTATCACAATGCTATGGATAAGATGAACGAAAATGGCATAACTGTCTTTCTTGACATGACAGAAAGTGGTATCATTCATCGGTTAACAAGAGGGAAGCGAAAAAGGCCACTTGTAATTGGAAAGAAAGAGGAGGAGTTAAATGAATTCGTCCACCTGCGGCTAAAGGAGCGCCTGCCGTTTTATCAGAAAGCCAACATCACCATCGATGCCCTCAGGATCAATATTTCAGAACTTACGTTAAGCATCAATAAGCAGCATGAATGAGTTACGAAGGGGTTAAATACAGAACGATAATCGAAAGTGCCGATTTGCCCTCCGATCCTCGTATAGAAGAGATCAGGAAGTGGTGCATGGTTTTTCATGAAAAGAACCTGGC
Source organism: Chlorobiota bacterium (assembly GCA_030618545.1). GTDB lineage: Bacteria > Bacteroidota > Bacteroidia > Bacteroidales > F082 > JAADID01. The sequence goes on along the minus strand of JAUXDH010000187.1, from coordinate 4,229 downwards.
TCCGTATTATCCTGGGGGAACGCACGGCAACATGAGTTTCAGGCTCAAACCGGGCGAAGATTCTTTTGTTATAACGGCTGCGAGGAGCAGTTTTGCAGAGTATCTTTCAGCCGATTCATTTTTTACAATCACAAGAGTATTACCTGAAGAAATGGCCGTGTATGCTTATGGAGCACTGCTCAGGGAGCCATCCTCTGAAACATTGCTGCATCATGCCATTTACAAGGCCAGACCAGACGTTCATACAATTCTTCACGGACACTGCGAATCAATTAGCAGGAATTCAGAAAAAATGGGGGTTCCAACAACAAAGGAGTTTGTAGAATCAGGAACGGTAAAGATTGTTGCAAGTGTGCTGGAAATCCTTGATGATCATCATTTCATTGAAATCAGGGATCACGGGTTCATGGCAATGGCCAAAACGATTGACGAAGCTGGTGAATTGGCAATGAAGATGCTGGAGAAAAGTCAGTTATTTTAAACTCCAAATCCCGATTTTTAAAAAGCATACAAATATCAATTCATGTATTTCGAGAACAAAGTCCAACCCTGGGCCCAGTTTTCATCCGGGTTGAATGCGCCCTTATAGCTAACCTGCAGAAACCAGCCATCGTCAGGATATTCGGCCAAATTTTGGGAGACATCTTTGGAAGGTATCACATCAAATGTCAAACCATTCAAATTGAATCCAGGGTCAGCAATTTCATTTTGGGCAGTAGAAAAATATGAGGATAGCGTTTCATTTGCTGCATCTTTCTCCTGCCCGCTCACTCCATCACCTGCAGATACCTCCAGCCAGGGCTGATGATCGATCAAATAAAACATATTGTTTTCTAAAGTGAGGTGGCCGTTAAGAAACCTGGTGTAGCTGCATTCGCCTGTCAGCAATTCAATATCTATCCCGAATGCCTGCTGATAGAATATGGAGTTGGCATAATGCCCCCCGGCGTTGGCACGGAAAGTCATCATTCTTCTGCTGGCACCAGGAGGTAATCCTACATATGTGGTATTAAAAATTTGGGGTGTAGCGTAAGGCTGTCCTGTAATGGGATCAGTACCTCCATCGTGTTCGCCCGGTCGGTCACCAAGGTTGAATCCCTGAACAGCCAGCCAAAACTGACCTTTACCATGAAACCCCTGGTCGTAATCTATACCGTCATCACCACAAAAGGCAGCAATGACTGCTTTTAGCTGAGGGGCGCCTCCAAAGATCTCAAAACCATCATCCCTATTTGCAAACACCTCAATATATTCTAATACAGTAGCGCTTCCAACAGCACCCAGTGTCAGTCCGTTAATCTCATTGCCTTCCCCAATATCAGTTCCACCATGTCTTATAGAAACATATCGCAACACACCTGAGTTATCGGCATCATCATTGCCTCCATAAATACCTCTTTCTTCCGATTCCGGGATTCCCTCAATTTGCTGTTCTCCGGGAACAGTATTTAACAAGGCTTTTCCCAGGATAATCAATCCACCCCACAGTCCGGTTTCCAGGTCGCCGACAGATCCATTCAGGTCATCAGCTTCGGCTGTAAAAATAATTGGGGTTTGTGCGGTACCCTCGGCCACAATCTTTCCACCTCTTGCGACAATAATGGCGGAAGCATTCTTTCCCTGACCAGCTTTTCCTTTTATCAGCGTACCTGCTTCAATCGTCAGGATCTGACCTTCATTTACAAAAACAAAACCATCCAGCAGATAAATGTTATTCGCTGTCCAGGTGGTAGTCTCTGTACCAGCACCATCATCTGAAACAGTGATGATGTCGTGCTCTGTTCCGGACGTGGAAATTGATTTTGATTCAGAAGCAGCCATTGCTCGTCCATCCCTGTTGAAGATACTGTTGGCATCAGTTGGTCTTACAGTAATAATTTCTTCACCGTCTGTGTCCTTATCGAATACAACCCTTATTACAGCACTTGTTTGGCCTGCAGTATGGGTAACATAATAGTTGATGATCGTTGCTGTCCCTCCTGTGCTTGTCACATTAAAACTCTGAAGGTGCAAATCACCCGTTTGATTCGAGTATCGAAAGACTCCCTGGTTAAAGCCTACTGTAACATCAAAAGTTGCTTGTTGACCAACTATTGAAATACCGGTCATTTCAGGGAACAAAAGTTCAGGATCCGGATTTTCCTTTTTACAGGAATTTAAGCTTAAGGTTAATCCAATAATGAGAATTAAAATTGAATGTATGAGCGATGATCCTGAATGCATAGCCTATTTTTAAATATACCTTTCAATTACCTGCAAAGGTACATCCAAACAACCTGATATCTTCTACAATTGTGTTAAATTATTATTAAGTCCGGTGATAATTTGTGCTAAAATTAACTTGTTGGTCTGCGCTCAAGCAAAACAACATTTTCAACGTGATGGGTTTGTGGAAACATGTCGACCGGCTGAACTTTTTTTACTTCATACTTTGCATCGAGAATTGCAATGTCCCTGGCCTGGGTTGCCGGATTGCAACTTACATACACGACTTTGGCAGGCGCTAAATTCAAAATCTGTTTTACAACTTTCTCGTGCATCCCTGCCCTTGGCGGATCAGTAATTATCACATCAGGTTTGCCATACTTTGAAATAAAATCCGCGTCAAAGATCTTTGCGAGATCACCTGCTATGAATTCGGTGTTCCTGATATCATTGAGGATCATATTTTCTCTTGCATCAGCAACAGCATTTTCAACATATTCTGCACCAATAACTTTTTTCACTGAGCGGGCAATAAAAGCAGCGATGGTTCCCGCACCTGTGTAAAGATCGTAAACCAGTTCATCGCCTGAAAAACCGGCAAAATCATAAGTCGTTTTGTAAAGCTTAACAGCTTGTCCGGAATTGGTTTGGTAAAAAGATACCGGGCCAACTTTAAATCTCAGTGGTTTTTCACCAGTCTGTGGGGAAGGCATTTCTTCCACGATAAACGGATTCCCCTTGAACAGCCTGATGTCAAGATCAGAAATCGTATCATTTTTCTTTCCGTTAATTACATACATCAAAGAGGTGATCTCAGGGAATTTGTTTGCAAGAAAGTTCATTAAACCGGAAATCCTGTCCTGATCATCCTCTCTGAAAACAACAATTACCATCAGATCCCCTGTTGTTGAAGTCCGGATGATCAGGTTGCGCAGCATTCCTTCCCAGGTTTTTACATTGTAAAATGACAGTTCATTTCGCAATGCGTAATCTTTAACGGCAAGTCTGATGGCATTGGAAGGATCGCGCTGCAAATAGCAATGATCGATATCAAGAATTTTGTCAAACATTCCCGGAAGGTGAAAACCCAGACCATTTGTATTTTCAGGCCCGCCATCCTCTTTTGAGGTGTCAAGATCTGTAAGCCATCTTCGGTTTGAAAAAGTAAAATCAAGCTTATTACGATAATAAAATTGCTTATCGCTACCAATGATTGGCAACATCTCCGGATAAGGCACTTTCGCAATCCTGTCGAATGCATCCTTCACCTGCTTTTGTTTAAAGATCAATTGCTGATCGTAACTCAAATGTTGCCACTTGCAACCCCCGCACAAACCAAAATGCTGGCATTCGGGCTCCTCACGCAAATTTGATTTCTTATGAAAGCCCGTTATCCTTCCTTCGAAGTAGGACTTTCTTTTTTTGAACACCTGAACATCTACAACATCACCGGGTGCAGCGAAAGGAACAAATACTACCCTATCATTAGAGCGCCCAACTGCCTTACCTTCAGCTCCGGCGTCAGTAATTTCAAGTTTTTCAATAAAAGGAAGAGGTCTTTTGCGTCGTCCCATCGTTAGATATTTAGGGGGTAAAAATAATTGAATTCAATCAGTGGAAAGGAATAATGTCAAGTTAATATAAAAATGGAGCGAGAGCCAGGACCTTAGACAGAAAGTCTGCCCGTATGGGACCTGAGACAGAAGAAGCAAGAACCAAAGCTTGCCCGTATGGGAGCCAAGTTCCTCAAAGGTTTCACCAATTTTCACAAAGAATTTCTTTGCGGCTCTCTGAGAACACCTTAGTGGACCTTTGTGGAATAGCTTGCAATCGAACTTAAAGAACACTGATAGTCAATCTTTGATCAGAAAATCCTTTACCAAAGCAGGTTTATCATCTCATCGAATATTCAATTAGTTATCTTTTGTTACATGATAGACATCATGTGAAATGGACAAGGAACCAGGAGTCAAGAACCAAAGATTGCCCGTAAGACCGTAGGGAGTCCGTATGGATGGGAGCCA
>JAUXDH010000062.1 GCA_030618545.1 Chlorobiota bacterium | reverse complement strand
ATCGGACTCTACGAGAGCATATAATTATCGTCCGGCAAAAGTGAGTTTTGGGATAGAAACGAGTCTTTCATTCGGCTATCGAATTAAACAAAGGGCAGATATTTACATCAAAGGCAGCTACAGCAGCAGTTTTACCCCTTTGTGGTATGATACAATAACCCATTATTCCAAGGCGGAAACCGTGACGGCAACAAATACCTTTACAGGTAATTCTATCCTTTTCCAAATAGGATTCAGGTTTTAAAACATGGTAATCAGGAAAGGCTCTTTTTGTATTTGTTGTAAAGGAATGCCAGCCCAATGCAGAATACAAAAAACAGGATCAAAAGTACAATGTATCCAAACACGTCACTTACACCGGCACTACGCAGGAAAACTTCATAATACCCATTCAGCGCCCAGTTGAGCGGGGAAAATCTGCTCACTTTCAGCATCATATCCGACATGACAAAAGTTGGGACCCAGATGCCGCCAAGTGCAGCCAAAATAACGACAGAAATAGAACCAAATATTGAGGATTGTTCTTGAGTAGTTGCAATTGTTCCAATCAAAATGCCGTAACCTGAAGCTGCCATAGAAACAGCAATGGTAATGAGAAAAAGAGGGAGGATTCCGGAGCCGATGATTAAGGCAGGTGTGCCAAAAAGAGGTAAAACAAACAAACCGATCATCAGCATTAGAATGGCCTGAAATATGCCAACTATAAAATAAACAAAGGCTTTGCCAAGTATCACAGGCAGGTTTGACCCCGGCATGGTTCTTAGTCTCATTGCCAGGCCGGTTTCCCTTTCTTTAATGATATTTCCGGCAAGCGGGATAACAATGAAGAACATGGCAAAGATTGTCCATGCGGGCACATTGTGTTGCACTGAGTTGGGAACCATACGACTTTCACGCTCTGTGGCATATTCTTCGCGGAAATCGATAATATTCTGAAACCCATTATTCTGTTTGATTTCAATATCTGTGATATCCTGAATGAGTTCAGCATAAATTTCAAAGATCATTTTGGCCTCAACTGCATATGAAAATTCGCGCAAAGCACTGGTCATGGCATTCTTAAAATCGTTTTTTATTATCGGGTCAAAATAAATATCCACCCTTGGCAACACATTTTCTGCGTCATGATCTACTTCAAATAATGATTCCTCCTCAGCAGGAAACTGTTCCTGAATTTCTGTTTTGATTTTATTCCGCAAGGCATCGGAAGCTCCTTTGTGAATAATTATGCCTACCCTGAATTTCCCTTCTAATACATATCTGCGAAGTTCTTCTTCGGTCAGGGCTTTGTCATTAAGTTTTGTGTGAACGTCAAAAAAACGGGCCTGCTTCAGACCGTTCAGTACACTTACACCAAATGTGTCAGCATCATAATTGATGACGAATATTGGGGTTCTGCGCTCATCAAGCAACTTCAGGGTTGTATCCTGCAATAGCGTCATTAACAAAACAAGGGCCATCGGCATGATGAATAGCATGGCCAGTCCTGCCTTATCACGAAGCAGGAGTAATGACTCTTTAACTATTGACGCATTGAATTTTAGCAACATTAGAGGTCGGTTTCGTATTATTTTGATTGCTAATTATTTTAGATTCACCAAAGATATTTTTTTACAACTCTCTATTCCAACATTCCAACTCTTCCACACTCTATCATTCTACGACTTCTCAGGCATCAGTCCCTCAAACTCCTTCCTGTGAGCAGCAGGTATATATCTTCCAATTTATAACAGGTTTTATATTCTTCAATCATTGCTTTTGGATTGCCCACTGCTATCAATTTTCCTTCATCAATAATACCGACCTGTGTGCAAAATTGCTCTGCTTCGTCCATCAGGTGAGAAGTGTAAAGAATAGTTGTGTCATTATTTTTATTAAGGTTCTTCAGATGTTCGAGGATCACATTCTTTGATTGAACATCGATACCTACTGTTGGCTCGTCAAGGATTAAGATTTGTGGTTTGTGGAGTATGCCGGCGATCAGGTTTACCCTCCTTTTCATTCCACCCGAAAAAGTTTTGATCTTTTTATGCAGTTTATGTTCGAGGCCAAAATCAAGCATGTTTTTTTTGATCCGGTCTTTCAAACTATTGCCGCTGAGGCCATACATATTCCCAAAGAACTTCAGGTTTTCATAGGCTGAAAGGTTTGGGTACAAGGCAATATCCTGCGGCACAACCCCAATTATCCTTTTAATTCTTTCTCTGTCTGCCGAAAGGTCTTTTCCATCGATGGTCACCGTGCCTGAATCTGCATTAATCTGGTTACAGATAATAGAGATGGTAGTGGTTTTGCCGGCACCGTTAGGCCCAAGCAACCCGAAAACAGTTTTTTTTTCTATTTCAAGATCCAGCTTGTTTACAGCCGGCTCGGCAGCATGTTTGTAACGCTTTGTAAGTCCTTTTATTTGGATGAAATTTTCGGACATCTCAGCCAACACTTTTCTGCAACTTTTTGTAGAATGATTCTTCCATATCAGCAATTTTTAGCAGCAGGTCCGCGGCACGATCGTAGTTTTCATCGGCCTTGTTTCTGTTCTTTACGATCCTGCCGGCAATTACCGCAAATTCACGCCAACTGTCTCCAATATCTGTCATCTCTTTAGAGAGTTCCAGGAAACGCGGGTTGTCTAGAATGGCTGCCACCTCCTGCAGGAAAGCTGCATACATGAATCTGAAACCGGCACCTCCCGTCCCGATTTCTTCCTGTGCGCGAACGATTTGTCCGGTAAACAGCGCTGCTTTTTTTGGCCCCAGTTTATCAGGATATTTCCTTACTTTATTGCTCATGTAACGGATACCTTTTACACCAAACAAAGGAACAGGAATGGTAAGCATATTGCTGCAGGTTTGTTTGATTCCCTTACTGATAGCGCCGTGGAGGTCCATTTTTTCCGGCGTTCTTTTCACCCAGTACATATGCCCTTTAGGTGCAAAAACGCCCCTTGCATACCTGACCCTCATGAGCTCTTTGTGAGTCAAGGTTGCGTAGGTTTCCATTATTGGATCACTGATCATGTAGTTTCCGTTTTGACTGCCATAAACCACGATGTTATGGGCATTGAAATGAAAACGGTAAGGCGCGGGAAAATAAGAAAGATGGTAAACACCTACCAGCATACCTGTAGGAATCTCTTTCTCCAGGTTGCGGTCCAGGTCTTTCATCGACTGCTGTGGACTTCTCCTGTAACGCTTTTTTTCAAACTGAATATCTAACCTTTTTGAAATCCTGCTGAAGATCACCCCCGGTAATGGACGGAATGATGTAACAGGAATTCCATCAATCTTTAAAAAAGGCATATGCGAAAAGAACAGCCCTGCACCGATTCCAAAAACCATTGGTTCGCTCAGTTCTATCCCATAATATCTCAACAAGTTGGAAACAACGCCATTCTCACAATGTGCCGACTGCTGATGCTCAAAGTCCATTTTTATGTTCATTCCTTCTGCTCTGCGTTCTTTATTAGATTGATGTCTTTAAGCTGATCAACGGATAAGTTAAATATTTCAGCATATTTCTGGAGGGTTTCTTCAGGGAGTTTTGCAAAGTGCTTTTGTTTCAGGTGTTTTTTTACGGTCCACTTCCAGATGCCCATATATTTTGACAACAAACTGACATCCATAATGTTTTTCTCCATGTAGTAAGCAACAGGGCTTAGATCGCCGGCAATCACCCTTTGACGAATGACCTCTACTTTTTCGTTGATATTGTCCCATGCCTGCTGCATCACCGTATTCTTCACATCCCAGCCCAGGCTGTAGGAGGTAGTATAATTACCTTTCTCATCCACTGTGTAAATGGGGTCTTTCCATTTGCCACGCATCATATCGGCATCATCCTGCGGAACGTCTTTGGATTTCATTTTAATCTGCTTTTTCTTCCCGCGTAAAAATACTCAATTCGGCTTCTGCCGCAATTTTTCCCGCAACAAACACTTTTCCCTTCACTATAGTCACATTCCATAAGTTGTTGAGAATCTTCACAACAGTAGTTAACTGATCTGACTCACGGGGTAAATGAAAAACTTTGAAATTCTTAACGGCTCCAATAAACCCAACCTTTACAGGCTCCTTCTTTTGTTTTGCCTCGTACCCTGCTCTCAACGCGGTGGTCTGCGCTATGTTCTCAATTAATCCGGGTTCTTTAAAAAATCCTTCTTCACAGAATAAATTCCCTGAGCCTGGCCGAAAGACAGAGGTAGTGCTTTTTTTATCAGAATCAACCAAACCATCAACCATAACCATCGGCGGTTTTTGAGGAATGTAATCGGCTATCGCTGACTTGTCAACCAACATAAAAAGTAAGACTAATAAATCTCGAGACTGCCCCGGTTGGTAAATTGCCTGCTGCATCGCGAGGTGAGTTTTACCTTGATGTAATCACCCACTTCGGCCTCCGGCAAATCTATAATAAACGGTCCTTCAAATACTTTTTCTCCATGTTTGAAGTGCAATGTTTTGAATTCTTCTCCATTAATACTGATAATGATTTTCTCGATTGTCAGCATTTGGCAGCATTTTACGCCATATTTCATATTAATTATCAGGCGGCCGGTGTTTTTTTCGTAGATCAGAGAAAGACGTTTGCGGTATTGCACATAGGCATAAGCACCGATGGATGCGATAAGAGAGGTGTAAAAGAATAACTTGATTTTCATGGTTTTGATTTAGGTATTTATTAAAACCAAAGGTAATAAAAGTAATATGGAGTTTTGACAGGGATACAGTAAAACGTTTTAAACTGCTGTCATTAACATGAAGGAATAAGAAAAGCGGGCGCTTTCAGGAACCATCACCAGGATTTTATCACCTTTTTTCAGTTCACGGGAATGAAAGAGTTCCTCAATAAGGAAGAAAGCTGAAGCCGCACCAATGTTACCTATACTGTCAAGATTCAAAAGCCATTTATCGAAAGGAATGCTTAATCCATTTTTCTCCAAATAATTAAAAATCTTGTCCTTGAAAAACATCGAAGAGATATGCGGCAGGAAATGATCGATAGTACCGATATCTAATTTTCGTTCCTCAATTATTTCTTTCATGCACGATAAACCCGCAGAAACAATATATTTCTGCAACAGTTTGGCGTCTTGTTTAAGTGAAAAAACTGATTGATTGTACAGGTCGTCAGAATCAAGTTCTCTCCATCCGACCACATTGCCATTTTTATTTTTTATACATCCTGCAAACATGCAAGTCTCCAATTCATTGGCCAACGACCTGACGTCAATCCATTCGATTTTAAGTGAAATGCCAGACTTATTTGGGGTATGCTGCAATAACATTGCTGAGGCGCCGTCGGAAAGCATCCAGCGTAAAAAGTCTTTTTCAAAAGCGATGTAGGGGTTTGTCTCAATTTCTTTTCTCCTGTCAATCTCTTTTTCATAATTTTTCGCATGCATCCAGGAAGAAAAAGTTTCGGATGCGGCGCAAACAGCATTGCCGGCCATCCCCGTCATCAAAGACATGTAGGCATACTTTAAGGATAGCATCGCGGCATTACAGGTTCCGTGTGCTGACATCACTTCAAGAGCCTTTCCTCCCAGTTCGCCCTGAACCATTAAAGCATGTGAGGGCTGAATGGTGTCCGGTGAGGAGGTTCCGGCTGTTAAGAGATCAATATCCTCTAATGTGAAAGAATCATCAAAAAGTTTTCGAATGGCATTGGCCGTTAATTCTGCATTGGTATGTGTGGGATTCCCTGCTTTGTCAATAGCGTAATACCTAGTTTTGATCTGGTTGCTTCGCAATATCATATCACGCGCTTTAGATTCATTCCCATTGATCAATCCAAGGTATTCCTCCATTTCATCGTTTGAAACGGGCTGGTTTGGTAAATACTTTTCAATGCGTGTTATATAAACATCCTTCATTTTAAGCACTTTGTTTACTGTATCTTATTTCAACTCCCCTGAAGTGTTCCATCTTTCGCCTGATGCTCAGGAAAAAAAACGGGTAAGTCAAATAAAACAAAATTGTCGCGATAGGCGAAATGGCAAAAATAACAAATAGGAGGTACCATTTAAAGATTTTTAAACGACCAATTCTGTCTTTAGAACCCGCATCCCCTTTTTTCAATATTAGTCCGGCCCAGACCCGAAAGATTCTTTTGGCCTTTCTTTCCATCGAAACTACATTAGGTTCCAATTCAACTGCTTTGAGTTCCAAAAGTTCATTTTGCAGTTTGCCATATTGACTGTCTAATATGGCCTCTTTAATTGGCCCTCCAAATTTCTCTGCTTCAGAAATATCTTTGTCCGAAACTCCAGGTTTTGGAAATATACCCAGGTAATGATCCTTCCTGCCTGTCATCATCCAGTAGATTATTGAAACTACACTGGGGATGTTGTGGTGGCGGTCGCGAAGGACGATATTTCCCTTTAGGATTCCTCCGTTTTCAGCAATCATTTTTTTAATGTCTTCCTGGGCGCCTACCCACATATTTCTTGCTCCGATGACTGTAACGATTGGCTTTCCTTTGAGAACCTGCCCGGCTTGACCGGATTTGAGGAAAGTAGTGAGGGGTATGGGTGGTGACAAAAACCAGATTGGATAGCCAAGTATGATAAGGTCATAATTTACCATAGGATTAAGATCCAACGGTTCCACCCTAGCAGGAATCATTTTCACCGATTCGGGCATGGCATCCCAGAATGTCATATCGGTCCAGGGAAAAGGGAAGGCTGGAACAGGTTTTAGTTTCTTATAATGAATATCAACTTTCCCTTCGAGTGGTTTGAGCATATTGGTCACAATTTCTTCAAGCTGACCTGATTGGGAATAGGTGATGACCAATACTTTTTTCATCTGCGGAACAAGCAATTTTGTTGGGTCAAATTTAGAGATAAAAATAAGTTATTGGGCAACTTTTTACTATTGCCCACAGCTCAATAAGATTTCCTGTTTTCTCCATTTGCTACTTAGGATACCTCATTTGAATGAGGATAATCGTATCTCCCAACAAATGAAATGAGGCCGCCTCAAAATCGGGAGGCTTCAATTTATTTTTTAATGCACCTGAAAAACCAACACCTTCAGAAGGGACACCCAGCTTTTTCGTGTTCAACCGGTAATCATTGTTTTCATCGTGATAAACAGCAATGGCATAACGTCCTTCGACTATTTTCTGAAAGCTCACTTCGACAACAGTATCCTGAAACAACAAGCTCTTTTTATACACAGGGTATTCTTTGTTTTTGAAATCTTCCGGATTATTGAATATGCCAATACGCAATTTCCCACCGGTATCTTTGAGTCCATTTACTTTTAAAGAAATGCTGTTTTCCTGCGCAAGACAATGCATTGCCGGTATAAAAAGAAATACGGCAAGTATTTTAATAAATTTCATTGAAATGCCTGCTCCGACTACTTGTATTTTTTACCAACTTCCTGAAGGACCCTCAAGTATGAACTGGCCCAATAATTTCTGAGCCCAAATCCCTTGGCCTTACCAAGCATTCTTTCGGTGATTAATACCTTTTTAGTTTCAATATCAAAGAATGTCGCAAAGTAAGCGCCTTGCGCATTTGGTTTGCTGTAGCTTTCTGCAATCAGAATCAAGCCTATGCCACTTAATTCATCCGGGATATCATATCCGTCAACTATCTCCTGGATCATAATTTCTTCTATATGCGTGGAGAGGAATCCATCGTTTGACAGCCGGCTTTTTACATCGATTTCACTGTTCAGGTCTTCAACCATATCTGTAAAGTAATTGATGTTTTTACCAACAAGGGTTTTCTGAATATACTTTTCCCGTTCAATCAATACCAGGTCATTCCATGCATTAATTTTTGATTCCAGATCGGAGACATTCGGAAAATCCATCTTAGTGATGAAGTAACAGTTTGTGTAATCAATACCGAACCATGTCCAATTGCTGTTGTTTCTCACATCAGCGGAAGATTGCGCGAAAAGGCTTGTTGTCAGGGCAATGATTGCAATGGATAATAATAATCGTTTCATGGGTTTAGTTTTAATTTGAATTTCTATGGTCTATAAAAATAATAGGTTTTCTTACATTACCATGCATCTGCATTGATAAAATATTTTTTGGGTCCAGAAAAACCACCTCAGGGGCAACCCTCAGTTTCGCACGAAAATGATCTTTGATTGTCTTCTCCAGCTTTGGGTTTTTGTCCTTACACCCGGCTTTAACAAGAATCTCATCGGTTCCGAGGTCATTGGTAGAGACTTCCACGATGTAGTTTTCTATGGCATCGATTTCATTCAGGACATCGTAAATAGCCGGCGGGTATAACGTAGTTCCCTTAAACTTGATCATTTGCTGCTTGCGGCCTATCACCGGGCCAAGGCGAATTGTATTTCGGCCACATGCGCAAGGTTCCGAATAATGGTAACAAATATCACCGGTTTTAAAACGCAGCAAAGGCATGCCTTCCACGCCGAGGGTGGTTATTGTAACTTCGCCGGGTTCGCCATCTGTTACCGCCCTGTTGTTCTCATCAAGAAATTCAACGATGATCATTTCAGGGTGATGGTGACCGCCTTTGCCTTCGCTGCACTCCGTAAAAGCAGTTCCCATTTCGGTGGATGCATAAGTTGAATATAACTTTAAATCCCACTTTTCAGTTATCCTTTTTCCAAGTGTATTAAGACTAAAGTCAGTATTTCTGATTGGTTCGCCAATACAGACCGCTTTTTTGATGGACGTATTTTTATAATCAATTCCGTTCTGAACAGCATATTCAATCAATCTTGGAATAAAAGAAGGAACTATAATTATTCCGGTAGGAGAAAATCTTTCTATCGACTCAAACTGTAACGCCTGAAGCCCGGGACCGATGCGGATGATTCCAGCCCCCAGTTTTCTTAATCCCAGGAAATACGCCAGACCCGCCATGAAACGTTTGTCCATTGTAACAAGCAGTTGAAAAATATCATCTTCTGTGGTATCGGCACAACTAAAGGAAATGTACTCATTATAAGCCAGCCTTTCCAGGTCTTTGTCAGTCATGGCGAATGTCACCGGCGCTCCCATGGTTCCTGAAGTGGTTATGAAATCAGCAACCTTATTTTTCTGAACACACAAGAAATCATTATTTCGTTTCTGCAGGTCATCTTTGGTCGTGACCGGAATATTTGTTAAATCATCCAGTGTTTTGATCTCCGCAATGTTGATGTCATTGTTTGCAAATAACTCTGAATAAAAAACCGACTTTTCCACTAAATAAGACAACAATTCAGGTAAACGCGATTCCTGGTATTCCTTGATCTCCCGGATCGTTTTCTTTTCTATTTCGGGGATAAACATTATCTGGTTGCTTTGGTTTTATTTTTCACAATCAAATTGATACTCATGCCTTGCATTACGTCAAATACTTTTAACGTGGTCTGTAAAGGTAACGCCTTCATTTTTACAGATGATCTGTGTCAGATGATTCCCCATCATCACCACATTGACAAGCCCTCCGGATGTCCCTGCCCATTGGCCGGTCATATAAAAATCCTTGAGCCCTTTGATTTCCCAAGTAGTGGGTTTGCCAAAGGTTTTTTTAGTGGCTTTCCAGCTTATCTGCCCTCCTGTCCAATTGTTGGTGTATCTGATATAGGTCGCTGGAGTTGCTACATCCACCATTTCAATAAAATCTTTGATGTTACCGAATTTCTGCTCCAGTGCTTCAATCACTGCATCCGCGATCCGTTTCTTTTCTTTACGGTATTCAGGTTTGTTACTTTGCCGCAACTCATGCCAGTATTCCCAGTCTTTTGCCTCCGGCATCAAGGCAAGAAGTGACTTTCCTTCTGCTGCTGAGTGAGGATCATCGCAATAATGGGTGACCTCAAGATAATTCATTGTAGTCAGTTTATCAATGTAAATGGGTTTGTCGATGTGAAAATAAATTTTTCGCGGCACATCCGAAAAGTCCCTGTTAAGTCCAATTGCAACATAAAGCGTTTTATCAATTGTTTTGAAAGTCTCACCTTCATACCGCTCGATAATGTTCCTGTCTTTAAATTTCCCTCCGAGTAGATCATATACGGCAGTTCGGCCATCAGCAGCATTCACAACAATATCACATTCATGAACATCTCCGTTTTCCAACTCAATCCCACGCGTGGAATTCCCGTTGGTGATTATTCTTTTTACTCTTGATTTAAAGTGAATTTTACCGCCCGATTCAATATAGCTTTGTTCCATCATACCGCTAATGAGCGCTGCCCCACCTTTAGGATAAGCGGTATCCTTTTTATTTCGCCAAACCAAAGGCATGATGGAATAGAACAATGGCTGGTGACCGACAAAAGCTGTTTCAATGGCATATTTGAGTGCCGGGTTTTTCAGTCGGCTTGCGAATTCCAGGTTGGTGATGTTAAGGTATTTACGCATAGTACGTAAATAAGGGAACATAGTATAAGCTACTTTTAGCTTATCAGCAATGGTCATCACCTCGAAAGGCTTATTCAGTGGGAGCCTCATTCTGCTTAATTTCCTGATAAGCCCAATGAATTCCTTGATTTGCTTCTTGTCTTCGGGTGCCTTGCTTAAAAACTCTTCTTCCAACTTATCAACATCGCTATAAAAATGAATCCGGTTTCCATTGCTATCATCAACCACCGAATGGCTTTCGAAAAAAACAAAGTCGATGGATTTCATATCGATGATGTTGTTCCAAAAGGGATAAAAAACTTCATTTGGCGAAACCCCTTCCATAAAATGGATACATCCGTCAATGTTAAAATCCTTTCTTTTCCATGAAGCACACAATCCACCCGACATCCGGTACGACTCGAATATCTCAGTTCGAAAACCATTCATTTGCAAGTAACTGCCGGCGGACATTCCTGCGAGGCCTGCACCAATAATAATGACTTTCTTTTTTTGCTTCATTGAAAAATGGTTCTTAATGACTGTTTATTTGAGAAATATTTTCATCAATCACTTCTTTTTGTGAAGTTTTCTCAACTTCTTTTGTCAAAGAAAAATTATAAAATCTGATTGCTTTTTCAGTATTGCCAATAGCCGCGTAATAATCTCCTGCCAGTTCATATCCCAAATAATAACCAGGATTAAGTTTACAGAAAGTTTCAACATAATCATCTTCTAACAAAGTACCGTTAGCAGCAGCGCTTTTAACTATTGCAGACCAGTCTTTAAACAACAGATAGTTATGATAGGTTTCCATTTCCAGGACAGGATCTGCAGGGATGGTCAGTGTAGTATCGTATAAAACATATTCCGGATTTCTTTCATCAAATTCAATAAAAATACTGTCCTGATCATACCCAAGGTATTCGCCCAACTGATATGGCTCCGTTGAAACCCAAAGCCTTCTTTTCAAAGGTTGAAATATAACGCTGTGGTGAGAGATCATTTGTGCCATCGTTTTCTCGTTGCCTATACCAATGTCTGACCCTCCAATGCCTCTTTTATCTCTTAGAATTTCCGCAGCCTCCAAATAATTAATTGTATCCTTTTCCAATAATAATTCTTCTGCCCGCTGCTGGCGATAAGGAGATGCGGATTCTTTGATGTGATCGAGGTTATCAGGGTCATCCGCAAAAGCATTACTTTGAAAATGGTTTGAGCAAACCAGGAAATTATTTTTTGTTTGGAAAACACCAAGTTTAGACGGCGATTTTTCAATAATAACTGCCATGTTATCCATGGCAGAACCAATCAGTAAAGATTCGGCAACAAAGATTTTTCGTTTTTCTGCTATGGCGATGGCTTCTTCAATGTTTCCCGCATACTGAAGTATCTCACGAGCTACCAGTGATATTGGAGTCGCTGCTTTAAATGGGATGTCTGATTTGCCGGCATTGATGGTAACAGTGAGGCCCTGATTGTTCATGCCCGACACGACTCCTGTAAAACTTGCCCACGTAATGAAAGTGAATTGATGCCCTTTGGAGGGATTAACGAAACAAACAATCTTGTCTTCCGCAAAAGCTTCGTTGATGAAAAAATCGAAATTCCTGCCCAGGATAAAACTGCTGTCGGAGAATCCCATGTTGGCTGCAAATGAAGTACATCCCACCAGCATCAGGTCCTGCAGGGCATGGCCGATGTCGTGGGCCGCATGGTAATTAAGCATGCGCTCATATTTGGTGCCGATAAAGTCAAATTTGTCAGATGCGGAAAATGAAATGCCATAGATCTCTTTCTGGTATTCGGGAAGAATGTACTCATCGATGTCACGATTAAAAAACCTGATAAAGTATTTCAGAAAATCGAGGTAGGATTCTGAAGGGATCATTTCCCTGATCTTCTCAACAAAAGCATTTTCCTGTTTGAAGATCAGTTCCTCGGTAAGTTTGCCGCTGATGATTCCTCTCTCAAATGGTTCTCCTTCCAGGTACATTTCCCAGAGACCGTAGTCATTTTTCTTTAACCAGTTGTTACCGATAGCAAAGTGGTCGGGGCCCAGTTGTGTTCGTTGGTAATTTTTAACCACAGCAGTATTTACAGAAGGCGGAGAGATCCTGGTATCAAAAATATACCAGGTCGTAAATGAAGCTATCAGTAAGATCGCAAATAGGACCAGGTAAAGCAATACCCGCCAGAACCTTCTTTTCCTTTTATGCCTCATGAATATCCCTGATTATTTCTTGCAAACCTACAATTTCTCCACAGGTTAACAAAGACGAGATACTTACCCCAAGCATGCCATGCAGATGGATGTTCTGCCCGGTAAAAAACAGGTTTGGGATCTTGGTTCGAGGGAAGACATACGAGGCCATTGGGTCATTATAGTCACGCACAGTTCCATACATTGCTCCATCAGGAGTTCCAATATAATCCCGGTAGGTAAGCGGCGTTGCTGCTATCCAGTCAATAACGTTATCTTTAATTTGTGGAAACCGGGATGATGCAGTTGCAATCAGTTTGTTAGCCTTCTCTTTTTTCCATGTCTCGTATTCATTTCCACGGTGGTTGACAGGTAGTCCGGCCCACCTTTTCACTTCATCGTATTGCATGTAAGCATAAAGGCTGAGGCAATTAGAATGAGCTTCCGCCGAACTATCGGCCGGGGTGTATAAAAAGTAAAAGCCAGGCCAACTGTTCTTTTGATAACTCGAAACTGTCCAAACATCATTTTCCCGGAAGTGGTAATAATTGTAAGGGAGGTATGGGAAGGTGCCTGTTTTTAATCTCAAGTGAAGGCCAAAAACAGAAATAGAATTCCTGATGTTTTTGATACGGTTGCGAAATGATTTCCTGATTTTTCCCTCCGGAATCATATCCATCGTCCTGGAAGGGTGGATGTTTGAAATAATTCTATCCGCCAGAAACCGCTGTTTGGATGTAGTCTGTATGCCTGCCAGTCGGTCACCATCAAATATAAACCGGTCAACCTCCAGACCGGCATGAATCTCACCACCCTTATCTCTGATGTTTTGGGCAAGTAAACCGGCAATCTGGCTGCTGCCGTCAATTAACCTGTAGGCGCTCTGGATGTAGTAATTATTAATTAATGCATGAGTGTATAGTGAGGAGGTATTTTTGTCTCCGGCATATACGAAATTCAAAGCACACAGTGCATTTTGAAGATCCCTGTTTTTTGTGATGGATTGGATTGCAGGAAAAATTCCTGTTTTTAGAAAGGGGTTGGTACGGATGTCATATTCGCCGGGCTCCCTTAAATTATAGATTGCCTGCGATTCGGTGACCTCATGTATGAGGGAAATGTAATTGTTAATCGCATTTTGCTCGCCCGGAAAATACGACAGCATTTTATCCCGGAATCTTTCCCAGCCCATGGGGTAGTCAATCGTTTTACCACCTATGGAAAACCGGTCGAAAACTGCTTCATCCATTCTCTTAATCCTGAGGTCATCGAGTATATTAAAATAACGGAAAAGCTTGTTTAGTACCTGCCCCTCATCCAGACTTCCCAGGTAGTGCATGCCTGAACTAAAGGTGCAATCTCCAAACTGGAAATCCTGCAGGGTTCCTCCGATGTTCTTATTCTTTTCCAGGATGCCCACTTTATATCCTTTTTTGGAAAGTATCAAAGCACATTCCAGTCCTCCGAGTCCGGCGCCAAGAATTAAGATGTCATATTTATTGGACAATGATAGCAGGATTTTATGATTGCTTCAAAGATAGAAAGAAGAGGAATGAGATGCTATTCTCTTACGATGAACAACTTTTCAGTGAAAATGACCCCGCTGTTTTGATTTATTGTAATGAAATACAAGCCGGCTTGCAAACTATGGATATCTAATGAAGTGATTTCTTTATCAATAACTTGCACCATTACCAACTTTCCATCAATGGTATAAATCTTCGCATGTAATCCTGCCTGGATGTTTTCTGAGGAAACTTTGAGCAAATCATTTGCAGGGTTTGGAAATATCTCAAACGAGGCTTCTCTATTGATTCCCTGATCAGGAATTGAAACATATTCCGGATTCCAAACTTTGACTATGCTATGGGTGAAGGGTTCGGTGTTTGACCAGTTGGGTCCGTTGGTGGCCAGGTAGATCGCGCCTTCCGGATCCATGCAAACATCCCGAAGGCGTTCCCACCAATTGTTGAAAAGCTGCTCTTCGCCAATTACGTTTTTACCATCTTCATCCAGTTCCATTACATAAAGTCTTTTGTTTTTCAGGGTGGTAAGTAAAATCTTACCGGTCCATTCAGGTATTGCTTCGTGATCATAATAAATAATGTCTGATACCGCAGTGGTAGGTGTCCAGGCAGTGATGGGCTCTTTCACATTGTTTTCATCACAAAACTCTTTCT
>JAUXDH010000139.1 GCA_030618545.1 Chlorobiota bacterium | reverse complement strand
GCTGGTGCAGGTTTTGCCTGGGGAAGGTTAGTAAGTGTGAAAGAATATGAGCATGGGCAACTGGTTGAGGGAACACAGGCTGATGGCAATACTTACAGCCAGAATGATTTTTCCATTCTTGCTGATGTCAGGATACGCATCTACGGACCTCTGAAATTCAACCTGAGATATCAGTACAGCCTTGTTTCTATTCGTGAGAGAACGTTCATCAACTGTGAACCCAATGCGCAGCCATGGACGAGACAGCAATACAACAATGTAATTAGCTTCAGGCTCATCTGGGTATTTAATGAAAAGAAAAGCCAGGAATATTACAGGGATGTCAGAAATTAATGAAATCGAATTCAGGTTGAGTCAGGTTGAGGACATCCGGCAAATAAACCATTCGTCTTCAATTCGTGCATTCTACCATAGGCCTGCCCGAATACGTTCAGGCGGGCATTCCTTTGGGAGTGGCTTCAGTTTTCCTGAAAAACAGCAGCCTCCTCTAAAAACGCTTTTGCAATCGACGCTGACAAATGATGCAGCGTATCCATTCTCTCCGGATGCCATTGAACAGCCATCAGAAAGGCCTTTTCGCCACGAATAGACCATTCGATTGCTTCGGGCAGACTGTCAGCAGAATAAGCGGATATTTGTAAACCCTCTCCCAAAACATCAATTCCCTGGTGATGATTACTTGCCACATCGCCCTGCCTTGCACCACTGATGACGTTAAAATTTGTGGCCTCTACCGGGAAAACGGAGTGGGAGCAATTTCTCCAGTCATCCTGACGGTGCTTAACCGTTGAATCAAAATCAGTTGGAATATCAACAATAAGAGAGCCATCTAAAGCAACATTGATGATCTGAAGTCCGCGGCATACGCCAATCAGTGGCATATTATTTTTAATGGCAGCGTCAATCAGGGCAATTTCGAGGCTGTCACGATAACGGTCGATTGTGCCGCAGCGAATGGTATCTTCAGCTTTTCCATAGTAACCGGGAAATACATCTTCACCACCGGTAATTAACACGCCATCACAGGTTTCGACCAAACGCAGGGTGGAGTCAATACCGAGAGGATACATATCGAACCATACGATTTCCGTATCAAACCTTTTTAACCAGCCCGAGTAGTTTTGAGTGTATTTGGAAGGTTTCTCTTTTGAAATGGCTATCCTGAGCGGCTCCCTCGTTCGTGTCTGACATGATGAAAATATCGTGCTTAAGAGAATCAGGGATACAGCAAGGTGAATGGTCAATCTTCGCATAAAATTTTATTTGAGGCCAATATAGTGATCTTTAAAAAACAGGACATACTGCCTGGTAAAATTTCCGTCTTCTTCCCGAATGATGAATTTTTCAGTGACTAAACTTTCAGGTTTTTGCAATCCAAACTGCATATTGATCCGGTTGGGCAGATATCCCCTTAAAGGGAAAATGAGCATCTGTTTTTGAAGATGAAGCCCGGTTGTTGCTGCTGCTTTAATGAAAGTTTTGCTTTCTGCATATGGGAGTACCAGGTACATCAGGCCTCCTTCATTTAATAACATGGAGCCTCCTGCAGCCAGTTGTTCATAGGATAGGGATTCAGCATGCCTGGCATTCAGTTTTTGATGTGTTAATGACTTTTGATCATTGATGAAAAATGGTGGATTGGTAATGATCAGGTCATACTTTTTCATGCTGCGGGTAGCCATAAAGACGAAATCTTCATTGATTATTTTCAATCGACGGTGAAATGGTGAATTGTGAAAGTTTTCTCCCGCTTCTTTGGCTGAAGCAGGATCCAATTCAATGGCTTCAATTTCCGCATTTGATTTCGCAGCCATCATCAGTGCAAGTATTCCACAGCCGGTTCCAATGTCAAGTATTGTTTTAGCCGTAAAGGGGTCTGTCCAGTTGCCCAGCAACAGGGAATCCATTCCCACCTTCATCGATGAGCTGTGATGTTTTAGGCTGAAGGGTTTGAGGTGGAAGGGGCGGGGGGTGGTCATTAGTGATTGGTCATTGGTGATTGGTCATTGGTGATTAGTGATTGGTCATTGGTGAATGAGAGCTTAGGTGAGATAAATATCCAGCAGGCCTTCCGGAGTTTCTACGATGATCTCTTTGGTATTCCTGTCAACATTAATAATTACAGCCTCACTTATCGGAATTAAGACCTCTTTTGATTTATGCATTACTTGCAAAACGGCCTGATTAGGGTAGTCCAATACCTGCCTGATCTTTCCGATTTCTCCAACGGAATTGTCGATTATTTTAAAACCAATCACCTCGTGGTAATAAAACTTATTGCCGCTGAGCTTCGGTAATTCCGAAAGTGGCAGGAACATTTCTTTCTTCACCATGCTTTCGGCGCCTTCCAGATCATTTATATCCTGAAAACGAATTATTGCTTTATTATTCAGCACTTGAATGCTATCAATAAAAAAAGGCACCAGAGCGCCGGCAACATTGAGAAAGACCATTTTAAGGTTGTGATACAATTCAGGTTCATCAGTATCAAGATAAGCAGTTACCTTCCCATCAAAACCATGAGCTTTGATGACATTACCAAGAAAAAAATAATCTTCGAAAGGATCAACATTCTTCATAAAACAAAATTAATGATAAAAAAAAGGCCTGAAACAATGTCCAGGCCCATTTTAATTTTCTGAAAAAACTGCTTATTTATCCTCTTTCTTCTCCTTCGCCTCAGCCTTTTTCTCTTTCGCTTCAGCAACAGGCTCTTCAACTTTCACTTCAGTTTTTTCCTCTTCCTTAGCCTCAGCTTTCGCCTCCGCCTTTTCTTCTTTCACTTCAGCACCAGGCTCTTCAACTTTCTCTTCAGTCTTTTCCTCTTCCTTAGCCTCAGCCTTCGCCTCTGCCTTTTCTTCTTTCACTTCCGCAACAGGCTCTTCAGCTTTCACTTCAGTCTTTTCCTCTTTCACCTCAGCAACCTTTTCAGCAATAGCCTCTTTGGTTATCGGTTCTTCAGTTGCCTCAATTGTTTCTGCTTCCGCAGTTTCAGTAGTTACTTCGCGGGATTCTTTGGCTTTGGCATCTTCCGAAGCCATTCTCTGTCTGGCCAGTTCGGCGGCTCTTTCTTCCTTGATCTTAGCTTCAGCTTCAAGTTTTTCCTTCTTACCGGCCCTTGCTTTCTCTTCCAGTCCTTTGCGTTTAGTATCGATCTTTTCTTCTTTATCTTTCAGCCAGGACTGGTATTTAGCTTCGGCTTCAGCTTCTGATAAAGCCCCTTTTTGAACACCTTTTAAAAGGTGATTTCGGTAAAGGATTCCTTTGTAGGATAAAATAGCTCTGACTGTATCCGTGGGCTGTGCGCCCTTTTGCAGCCAGTCTAATGCTTTGTCGGCATTGAGATTAATCTCTGCCGGATTTGGGATGGGATTGTAAGTGCCAATCTTCTCTATAAACCTTCCGTCACGTGGTGCACGACCATCCGCAATAACGATATGATAGAAAGGTTTACCCTTTTTACCATGTCGCTGCAATCTCATCTTGGTAGGCATAATGTATTAATAATTAAGTGTATAAATAGATTTTTCGAAAATGGCTGCAAATATCCGATTATTTTTTGGATTAATAAAGAGATTCATGAAGAAAAATTTAAACTCCTGAAAGGTTTATTTCAATTGGAAAGCCACCTTCTTAGAGGGTGGATATTTACTAGAACAATTATCAAAAGTATTATTTGGGAAGATTAAATTCTATGAACGTTTATTTAAAATCATTCTAAATATTGTTATATTTGCCTCCCGAACACGCTGAAAATTAAATGTCTGAACAAAGAAATCTGGATAAAGTAAGCATCCAGGACCTGGAAAAGGAAAAACTACAGGCAGAGATAGATATTCTTAAAGGGCAACTGGCAAAGGAATTCCCGGAAGAAAAAGAGAAAAGTCCCGGTTGGTTTGAAAAGATATCTGTTCATGCAAAGGGCTGGTCTGCATTGCTACTTGGAGCTGTCACTTTGTTCTCAGCCATCTGGGGAGTTTTTGTGCCTTTAAGCCAATACCTTGATGAGCAAAAAAAGGCATTGGAATTCGCGTTGAACGAAAACATGATTGGCTTTGTGGAAGATCTTAATGATTCGGTTCCGGCAATAGCAAACAGGGGAGTGATGATGCTGAGTTATTATGAAATGAACTCAGTTCCGATACTGTTGTTTTTCCTTGAAACTTCAGAAAACAATCAGGAAGAATTCAGAGAAAAGATTATCGAAACTATCGCATTGATTTATTCAGGAGATCGGGGAACCAAAATAGTTGATGGCGTTGCCCTCAGAATAATGAATAGTTTTAATCAGATTGTGGAAGAACATACATTTCAGGACGGACAAATCAACAACAATAGGAGAGTGGCGATATTAAATTACCTGGAACTGATAGAAGGTCTAAAACTTCGAAGTCATGATCGAAATCAAGTTGAGTTAATTTACACTGAGATTAGAAGCAAGATTTGTGCGGATAAAACACTTGAAGACAATATTCTTTCCATTCACTGGCAGATTTCCGATTACCTTGGTGCCAGTTATGATTGCAATGAAGAATGAGCATGACCAACAACAAGAACGAAAATATGAAATTGATCATTTTAATAAGAGGGTTGATAGCGGTGTTGTTATTTTCTTCAATGGCGATGCAAGCACAAAGCTCCAAAATACTGTACATCTCTCCTGATTATCAAACAGGCGAGATGTATGACAAAATCAGGTCGGATATTATCACCGAACTTGGAACCTGTCTCCAGGAAAAATGGATCAGGAGTATCCCTAATACAATGTGGGAACGATCGCCAAACAAGAAAAAATTATTGGAAAACTTTCGTGCCAATTATGTTTTGAGATTGGATCAATTGCCTGTCATTAAAGGAACCGATAAAAAAATACAGATTGCATTTGAATTGATATACGCGGATCAGGCCTATCAGATTCATGATCTTACCTGGAATAACTCAGTCTATGTTCTGGAGTTGAACACGAGGAAAGAACCCACGAATATGAAAAAAGTCGTCAGCAATGTGTGTGATGAAATTGATTTCTATATCAATTCCAGCGAGGATCCCTGGGCTCGGAAGTTCAGGCCTCGTATTAAAATAAATGATTTTGAAATGGCATCAGACGATGTTGAGAACGTTGATTCCAATGCTTTCCGAAAATGGCTCAACAAGATCCTTGAGGACAAGTATTCGGTTGACCCAAACTATGTTTTCTATTACAGCAGGAAATATGACAAGCAGTTCCCTGAGAATTCTGTTTACATTATCAGTGGAAAATTCTATAAATACAAAGAAACGAATGACAACCTTGTGAGGGTGCAATTAACCATAGAATTTCCGGATGCTTACGATGTTGAACCTGCGATTATCCACAGCGAGGATTTCATCTTCGATGAAAAAAGAAAAGAAGAGTTAGTTAAAAATATCATTTCCGTTCTGGAAGAAGAGATCAATTACTATGGCCAGGAATAAAGTATATTTTTTGATTTCGTTGCTGCTTGCCTTTTGGTTTTGTTCAGGCCAAAGCCTCAGATCACAGGATAACGGTGTTAAAGTAAGGATGCTTATTCACGATTTTGCACATGATACCGTTGAAAGCCTGTCCGACAAAACCATTGACATAAGGCCCCTTCTGAAGGAGTCCTTTGTAAAGTATGATGAGATTGTCATTTTAAACAATAGCGATTTTCCGGAGATTACCGTCGAAAGCCTTCTCCAGAATGGCGATTCCGTTGCTCTCTCCGGAGTAGATTTGATCGTTTATGGGTCGTATGTCATCGTCAATGAATATGTCAGGATTCAATCTGTGATATATACCACAGCAGATGAATTGTTTCATCGTGTGAATTATTCCCGGGGCACGCGCCAGGGCCTGGAAGTGTTAGTTGATGAAGTAAGGGACAATATATTTGAAGAGTTGGTTGGTATTAGCCCTGAGTTGCAACAGTCAGTTAAAAATATTGCGTTTATAAGCGACTTCGAAACTGTTTCCGGTAAGTATGATAACATCGGAATGATGAAGAATAAGTCGAAGGCACTCACTAAAGAGGTGATGCGGAATGTAGAATATCTTGGGCCGGCGAATACGGAAGTTATCCCATGGAAAAAGGTAGAAGAGTATCATGATAATCCATCCGATGAATCCCTCAAAAAACTGGATGCTGATATGTTTGTAAAACTCACCTATATTTATAAAGGTGCAGAAGTGGTAGCCTTGAAAACTGATTTTGATATCCTTGAAAAGGATCGCGGACGGATACTGAAAAGGGAATTTATCTTGCCAGAACTCAGGAGGGATTATTATACCTCTTACGATTTCCAGGAATTCATTACAAATGAAATGCTCGCCTTTCTCGGACGTATCATCACCCCCACAGGACAATGGGATCATATCAGCTTTCCGAATAAATCGAGTATAAAAACTACGAACAAAGACGTGCTGCTTTACCGGGCTCAGAATTTTGCCACCAAGAATGATTTTTACCTTTCCAGCTATCATTATTACGAAGCACTGATTAAGTTCCCCGATGAGGTAAAAGCGGAAGACCTAAAGCTACAGATAGGGTTCAACAAGGTATATACCAACCGGTTTGATGAGGCTAACGAGGAGTTTGATTTTGTGCTGACTGCAGACCCTGACAACAGTTATGCTTATCTTGGTAAATCACTGATCAATTATTATGAAGGCAATTCTGATGTTGCCCTTGAATATCTTGAGACCGCCAGAGAAAAAGGGGTGGAGAACACTTTTTTGGTAGAGGTGCTAAAGGGATATTACTTCTATGAGCTTGGTAATTACGAGGATGCACTGGAGGCGTTTCAAAAATCACTTGCCACACAGCAGCAAACAATTAGCATTCGGATCATTAACAATCTTAGCGTGGAGTATATCAAGATCCACCTGGGATTGTGTTATGTCGGGCTTGCCCGTTACGACGAAGCGATCAGTTATTATAAAGAGATCAGGAAGGAATTTCCATACAACAAGGAAGTCAACTATTATCTGGGCAATGCCTATTCCAAAAAAGCCATTGACGGCTACTTTGCAGAAGATTACGCGCAGGCAATAAGCGATTTTACTGAATCCAGAAAATACTTTGCTAACCGCAATGTGAATGATTACCTGCGCACTGCACTGATATACGAAATGCAATTTGAGCAGGCCAGGCTGTTTATTGATGAAGAGATTGAGGAAGGAAACTACGATACACTGTTTGTTTGGTCTGAACATGCAATGGATATCCGTGCCTTGATGATAAATAATAAGGAAACCGGGAATGGTGATACATATGACCAACAGATAGGATCCGAGGCAATCGACATTTTCAGGTTAAACCTGAAATACAATCCGAATGATCCCCTCTCGCATTACTATATTGGCGAGATCTACACCTTGCTTGGCGACTTTGAAATGGGATTGCAATATATGGAGAAGGCCAATCAGATAGATGATATCAACTTCGATATCCAGCTCGGCCTGATGCAGTCCTATCTCTTAACAGGAAAATATAGTGATTGCGAGCGCCTGGAAAAATCACTGTCAAAACTTTACCGGAGATTGTCCGTGCCTTCCAGGTTCACTGCCCTGATGGATTATATGTATATTTCAGCTTCCATGGCACAGGATAAGAAAGTGAAAAAGAAAACAAAAGAACTGAACAATTTGCTGAACGAGCAGGTGGTTATCGATTCATGGTTTTATGAACCTTATCTTGCCTGGCTGGAGAATTGCGG
>JAUXDH010000224.1 GCA_030618545.1 Chlorobiota bacterium | reverse complement strand
TGTTATTAATGCCATCAAAACCTTTGAACTGGAACTGAATGCCGCTTCGTCACCGGAAAAGCAAATCGTTCATTCGCTTTTGGCGGAACTTTACCATTGGTACTACCAGGATAACAGGTGGAAGATCAATGAGCGCAGTGTTGTTACAGGAATTGATTTGGAAGACATCCATACCTGGGATGCGGTTAAGCTTAACAAAACTATTCATGACCATTACCTCGCGTCTCTTGAAAACCCTGGACAACTTCAAAAAATAAAACTGAATACAATTGAGTTGATACTCAAAAACTCTAAAGAAGAAAACCTTATTCTTTGGCCAACACTATACGACCTGTTGGGTCATCGGGCCCTGACCTATTTCTCAACTCCTGAAGCAGGTCTGGCGGATATTAGCAGCCAGGTTAAACTTGAGATGAGTGAGCTGTTATCACCAGTAAAAAAGTTTGTTGACTTAAATCCGGAAGGAGATTCCACATCCAATGAATTCATTACGATTTCGCTCTATCAGAGGCTATTGAAATTACACCTGGATAATGAAAACGACAAAGCCCTTGTAGATCTTGATCTGAATCGTCTTTCATTCGTTTACAACAACATGCTTAGGTCAGATCAGGTAAATGATTTTTATATCGGTACCTTAACAGATCTATTGCAGAAGTACAAGGATGATGAACTGATGGTTCGGATATCCGGGCAACTTGCACAGCAGTACATGCATAAAAGCAGCAAGTACAGTCCACTGGATAGTGATAAATATCGTTATGCCCTGAACAAGGCAGAAGAGATCTGTGAGGCTGCCATCAAAAAATATCCAATTTCAAAAGAAAAAACACTGTGCGAAAACCTGTTAATGGAGATCAGAAAAACCTACTTCAGCATCAAAGCAAATACAGCCGAATTACCTGACCGCCCATTCCTCGCGCATGCAGCATTTAAAAACGTGACGAAGCTGCATTTCAAAATCGTAAAACTTGATCCTGAAGAAGAACTTTATCGTGATATCAGAACCGATCGTGATGGATTTATTTCTTCTTTGCTTAAAGCGCCGGCTCATAAAGAATGGTCACAGGATTTGCCGGATACAGAAGATCACCAAAAGCATTCAACTGAAGTTAGGATGCCATCTCTTGAAACAGGCTACTACATCATCTTTGCTTCCTCCGAACCCGCATTTCGCAACAGAGATGAAATCGTTTACCAAACTATCTGGATTACAAAATTGAGTTACATCGGAAAAAATAATCCCGATGGGAGTCTCGACCTTCATGTACTGGACCGGGAGTCGGGCAACCCGATCACCGGGGTGGTAGTTAATGCCTATGAGCAAACGTACAGTTCACGCGATAAGGGTAGAAAGCTTGAATTGAAAGGCAGTTTTACAACGGATGACAATGGCCATGTAAAACTGTCACTGCTTGACAAAATGAAGTACGGATCTCTAATGCTGGCGTTCAGTAAGGAAAATGATGCGCTTCATTCCAGCGACAGGATTGGTCTGTATAAACAGTCGGGTAATGATAAATTTAAAACAAAGACTTATTTCTTTACTGACAGAGCCATTTACCGTCCCGGGCAAACAGTTTATTTCAAAGGTATAGCTGTTGATAAAAATGGAAATGAAGTGCTAATCAAACCTGGTTATAAAACCACTGTCAGTTTTTATGATGTGAACCGCAAAAAGGTTAGTGACCTGAACCTTATAGCCAATGATTTCGGATCTTTCCACGGCAGTTTTGTTATTCCGAGAGGGGGTTTGAATGGGAAGATGAAGATCAAAGACTCACATGGTTCGATCAGTTTTTCAGTTGAGGAATACAAGCGACCTACTTTTAAAGTTGGATTTGATACCATCGCGGGTGAATTTAAAATCGGAGATGAAATAGAAGTTACAGGAAGTGCAGAGAATTTTTCCGGTAATCCACTGATCAATGCCAGCGTGAAATACCGTGTGGTTCGCTCTCCTGTCATCATGCCTTATTACAGAATTTACCCTCCTATTCCTATGGGTGGTGAAATCGAAATTACCAACGGCACGGTAGTCACTATGGCAGATGGAACATTTAAGATTCAATTTGAAGCTGAAGAGGATAGCCGCGTTAACCAATTCCGCTCACTTCCTTATCGCTTTATGATTTATGCTGATGTGACAGACATTACGGGTGAAGTTCAGTCCGGTCAAACACAGATACTGATTGGAAAAGAAGCATTTTACCTTAGCCTTGAAACACCTGATGTGATTAACCGCGAAGAACAATCGGGTATTAAGGCCAAAGCGACCAATCTCTCGGGTGCACCTATAAATACTCAGGCAACCATCGAATTGTTTTACCTGCAACCACCCGACAGATTGCTGAACAACCGCAGGTGGAGCCGTCCGGATATTCAATTGATCCCCAAAGATGAGTATGTTGAAGATTTCCCTCATGAGATCTACCAGGATGAAAATGATAAAAACACCTGGGAGAAGGAACTCATCACTAAAGAAACAGTTCAGGTAAATGGCAGCGCGACTGTCTTTGGGCAGCAGCTTAAGTCAATGATTCCAGGTCATTACATGATAGTTTGCACCGCCTTTACCAAAGATGGTGATACCGTCAGAACGGAACGCATAGTTACCATGTATTCAACCCTGGGAAAGCAATTACCAGGAAAGATGATAAACTGGTCTGCTGTTTCGAAGAAGAAAGCCGAACCGGGTGACATTGTTTATCTGATAGTTGGGTCGGCAGCAAAGAAGTCAAAATTGTATTACGAAGTAGTGAATGGTGACCAGGTTGTAAGCAGCGACTGGGTTTTGGTGAGCAGGGGTCAGAAAGTGATTGAGATCCCGGTCATGGAAGAATACCGGGGCAATTTCGTTGACTTCCACACTATCGAGCTGCGCCAGCCTTTCGTTGAGCAGA
>JAUXDH010000141.1 GCA_030618545.1 Chlorobiota bacterium | reverse complement strand
AAAATTACGCTGCTGGCTGCCATCTATTCGGAAATGGGTAAGAACCAGGCTTCCCTGGGTCAGGAAGAACTGGCAAAGCGATATTTCGATGAAGCTTTCAGCCTGGGTAAAAGAAACCGTCAACTGGAGGTGATGGCAGACGCAGCAAAAGGATTGGCAGAAATATGGGTAAATAGAAACCGGTTCGATTCAGCCTACCATTATCAAATGATCTACAAAGCATACTCAGATACGCTGATCAATGAGGAAAATATTCGTGAACTGGCCTACCAGGATGCTCAGTTTACCTATGAGCAGCAACTTGCATTTGAGAAACAGCAACGAGAAAAACAAGCTACCAGAGAAAAACGAAATATTCTTTTAATGTCTATTGTTATCGGTGGATTGATTTTCATATTGATCATCCTGGTACTTTACCTGAAGCTTGGACGAAACAAGGTAAAGCGTATTGAATTAGAGCAAAAAAACCTGAAAAAAGAACTGGAAATTCGCAACAAGGAACTTAACACCCACGTCATCTACCAGCTAAAGAAGAATGAATTCATTTTGGATATCTCGAAAAAACTAGGGCATCTTATATCAAACCTCAAAACCGAAAATAAAAAGGTGGTGCAGGATGTGATCCGGCAATTGGATTCGGATTCTTCTGATGCTGTCTGGAAAGAATTCGAGGTGCGCTTTCAGCGTGTACATACCGGTTTTTATAAATCCCTGACCAAAGATTATCCTGATCTCACAACAAACGAGTTGCGCCTCTGTGCTTTTTTACGGTTAAACATGAATACAAAAGATATTGCTGCCATCACTTACCAATCCACCAACAGTATCGACGTGGCCCGCTCAAGGTTAAGACAGAAAATCGGTCTGAACAAGGACGAAAACCTGTCGGCATTCCTTTCTAAGTATTAATAATTTATTATTACTCTTCTCATTGTAAGCTAAAGCATAACAGTATCTTACTGGCATTGTAAGATATTGTAAGGTGGCTGAAACTTTTTGTAAGCCAATTTCTTTTTCAGTGTGATATTCCTGTCATTTATTTGCCGGTTCAAAGCAAAAAACAGTTGAATCAGAAAATGGATAATCACAACGAAAAGGCACCGCTTGAGGAACAACTGCAAAACATCATCAGGAGGAAATCTGAAGAGAATGCTGCATTAAATAAACTTTTAAAACAATTGGAAAGCAGTAATGAAGATGAAAGTGATGCTAATCAAAGTTCGGAAGGTGAAGAAAATCAAAATAACAGTTAAATAAAATCTTAATCAATAAATAAAATGATGATAAGAAAAACTTACTTCAATCAGATTTGGGTGGCATTACTGGCCATCCTCCTTACAACCCAGACGCTGCAGGCACAATACGGCCCGTGGGAGCTGGTTTATGATGAAATAGAAAGCCTTGGAAACATTAAAGGGATTGTATTTGTTCCCGGTGATGATTATCTGTGGGAGACAGGCTGGGCGGCCCAGTACAATGGTACCATCCTGAAAACCACTGATGGTGGTGATACATGGATGGATTACAGCACGGGATCTTCCTCTGTTTGGGGTGTCGACTTCGTGGATGAGGATACTGGTTATGTATGCGATCAGGACGGAAATATCCTGAAAACTACAGATGGTGGTGTCACATGGTCAAATGTTCATGCGAACAGCGCTTACGCTTTTAACAAAATCAAGTTTCAGGATGCAAACAATGGCGTTGCCACAGGCTATCCAAGTAATGTGTATACTGACGATGGAGGCACAACCTGGACGGATGCTGCTGGCGGATCAGATTACTGGGGTCTTGATCATGCTTCCGGAGATACCTTTTATGGTGTTACGTCATTTACTGGTGAAGTGGGACGCACTGAGGACAGCGGTGAAACATGGTCAACTGTCCACACCACCGGCTTTGGCGTGACTGTTTGCGTCAACTTTCTGGATCTCGATTACGGTATCGTCGGAGGCGCAGAATACAAAGTGAAAATCACCTCTGATGGTGGTAATTCCTGGATTTCAAAAGATGTGGACAATGGATCGGGAGATGTCCTGGCTGCAGCCTGGTTTGATCAGGATACGGTATGGGTTGCCGGCTCCGGCGTATACAAATCTACCGACGGCGGAATGATATGGACACAGGATACAACAATGACCGCCAGTGGAATTGCAAACAGGGAAATGTTTGTTACAGGCATGAACACCATTTTTGTAACTGGCGATAACATCGGAACCAGTGCAGTTCAGATCTGGAGAAAAATAGGCCCGTCACCTTTACAGGCTGATTTCGAGGCTGACCAGACCACAGTTTGCGTCGGATCTACAGTTGACTTTACCGATCTTTCAATAGGTAATATCGTTACATGGGATTGGACTTTTGAAGGAGGAACACCCTCTTCATCTTCCGATCAGGATCCATCTGTTACTTACAATTCTACAGGTGTTTTTGATGTTGAACTAACTGTTTATGACAATGCCATTGATGATACCAAAGTTATTTATGATTATATCACAGTTCTGGATACTCCTGATAAAGCAGGAACACCGGAAGGAGACGAGAATGCCTGTACAGGAACCATGATGATATATACCATCGATCCGGTTGATTTTGCCCAGGATTATGATTGGGAAATTAATCCTGCCAACGCAGGTACGCTTACCTGGGAACTGAACGAAGCTACACTGGAAGTTGCCAATGACTGGACCGGTGATTTTTCCGTCAAAGTGAGAGCAACAAATATTTGTGGCGACGGAGACTGGTCGGACGAGCTTGAAGGAACAGTTTACGAGAGCCCTGAGGAGTTTGCCCTCGAAGGTGGTGGTGGATACTGTCTTGGAACTGATGGAGCAGAATTGACTCTTAATGGTTCGCAGACAGGTGTAGACTATGAACTGTACCTGGATGGAGATCCTACGGGCAATATCGTTGAAGGTACAGGGTCGGAAATAAGCTTTGAGCTGGTTACCAGTGAGGGATATTACGAAGCAGTTGCCAGCAATGATAATTGTGACCTCACTATGATGAACCAGGTGCAGGTCTGGATTGATTTTCCTCCTCTGGAGCCGGAAACACCAACAGGCCCCGAGGTAGTTTGTGAAGAGGCTTCAACTGACTATACAAGCGGTGGCTCAGACGATGCAGACAGCTACGTATGGGAACTGAGTCCTGTTGAAGCAGGTTCAATTACATTTGATGGACTTGAAGCAACAGTGGACTGGGATACGGAATTTTTAGGTCTGGCATATGTTTCGCTTTACGGGATCAATGAATGTGGCGATGGCAACTCTTCTTTTGAACTTGAGATAAGCGTAGGATCACCAAATCCTCAGGTCTCAGGCGAAAGTCTTGTTTGTGATTTCAGTGATGAGATATATGAGGTGGCCGAAAACGAAGGCAGTACATACACCTGGGAAGTAACCGGTGGTGAAATTACCGAAGGCCAGGGAACATTTATGATCACCGTTTCATGGGCCGGTGTTGGAACCGGAACAGTTTCAGTTGAAGAAGAAACCGAGGGAGGCTGTAGCGGATCTTCGGAAGAGTTTGAAGTGATGATTGATGACTGTACTTCCATCGGAGAAAATACATTGGAAGAAATGGTTGACCTTTATCCCAACCCGGCTAAGGATTTTGTATCGGTTCGTGCAGAATTTGAGATTGATCAGGTTGCTGTTTACAGCTTAAGAGGTGAACTTTTACTAAGTATCCAGCCAGACAGTAAGGATGTACGGATGGGAATTTCCCGGTTCGGATCAGGGATGTACCTGGTGAGAATTATAACAGACAATGGTGTAGTTACAAAGAGATTGGTTATTGATTAATAAAACCGATTAACAGATGGTTTACCGGCGCTCAGATGTAAAAGTTTGAGCGCCTTTTTTTTGTTTTCGGAGTGGATTCAACACTTGAACAATCGAATAAATGACCAATTTTATCGGTTTAACCCTTGTTTAGATTTCTATAAAAGAAAGTTTAACAATTCGGCCAACTATTCTTTATTACTTTTGCTGGCTCAAATCCAAATTTAAATCCAGTTTAAAAAACCACATGAAAATCAATTTATCCTTATTTACCGCATTATTAATTTCTTCAACCCTTCTGTTTGCCCAGGGTGAAAATGAATTGCAACATGCTACCCTGATCGGAACATCTGAAAAAATGATTGAGGTGCTTTCAATAGCCTCGCAGTTAACCAACGGTACTTTTATTCCTGCCCGGGATCTCAACAAAGAAGTCAATCCTAAGAAAAGGGGCGCCAACAGGGCAGTTCCCGGTAAAGGATTACCGGTGGGTAAAGATCCATTGATGGATCAGCAAATTGATGTTGCTACGGTTAAAGGCCGGGAGCCGATTTTAACTTTTACTGCTGCCAGTTCAAACACAACCCCAACCGATCCTACCGGAGCAGTTGGTCCCAACCACTTTGTGAATGCATGGAATTCATCCTTCAGGATCTGGGATAAATCTGGGAATGCTTTGACGCCGCCGGCTTCACTGGGAACCATTTTTCCAGGGCATACCATGGGAGATCCTATCGTTTTCTATGATCCGTTTGCCGACAGGTTTTTGATTACTGAGTTTTTCTCCAATGGTTTTCTGGTAGCTATCAGTCAGGGCCCTGATCCCGTGAACGACGACTGGTATACCTACCAGTTCAGTACCAATACTTTCCCTGATTATCCGAAGTTTTCCGTATGGTCAGATGGATATTATATCACTGCAAATAAGGACCAGGGGTCTCCTGATGTAAATGAGGTCGTATTCGCGATTGAAAGAGATGAAATGTTGGTCGGGAATCCCGATGCGCAGTTTCTTGGATTCCCCCTGACGGATATTGAAAACAGCGGTTTCTACAGCCCCCTGGGATTCAATGTGAATGGAACCGAGATGCCTCCTGCGGGTGATGCTCCGATAGTTTATATGCAGGATGACGTATGGTCAGGTGTTTCTACCGACCACCTTAAAGTATGGAATATTAATGTGGACTGGGCTGTCGCGGAAAACTCTACCATTTCAGATCCGCAGGTCATCAACACAGAACCGTTTGATGGGCTGTTTGATGGTGGATCTTTTTCTAACCTGCCCCAACCTTCCGGCGGAGACATTGATGCAATACAGGCAACCATCATGTATATGGCTCAGTATCGCAGGTTTTCAAACCATAATTCTGTGGTGTTCAATTTCGTGGTCGACCTGGATGGAAATGACGACTATGCCGGTATCCGCTGGTATGAGTTGAGACAGACCGAAGATGGAGATGACTGGACAATTTACCAGGAAGGAACCTATGTTCAGTCAGAAGGTCATAGTGTATTCTGTGGCAATATGTGCATGGATTTGAATGGAAACATCGCGATGGCTTATACTTTAGTTAGCCAAACTGAGTATCCATCCCTCAGGTACACAGGTCGTTTTGCTACAGACACTCCTGGAGTTATGACCTTAGATGAGGAAGTCATCGGCAATGGTACCCAATCAGATCCTTCTACCCGCTATGGCGACTATTCACAGATGACTATTGATCCGGTGGATGATAAGAGCTTCTGGTCGATCGGAGAATACTTTACCGGTGGTTCAAGAAAAAATCTGGTGGGTGTTTTTAAAATAGCTCCCGATCTGCCTGATGATGTTGGCGTTGTGAGTATCGATGCGCCTGTTGATGGTACATTGACGGATGCTGATTCGATAAAAATCACCATTCGTAATTTCGGTGTTGATACCCAGATGGATATCCCCGTCAGTTATCAGGTTGATGATGGTGTGCTGGTAAATGAAGTATTCACTGACTCAATTCAGGGAAGTACAAGTGCCCAGTTTACTTTTGCTGCTACTGCTGATTTCTCTGTCGAAGGCCAAACTTACCAGATTACGTCTTATACCGGTCTGGATGTGGATCAGAACAATGACAATGACACCACCACTGCAATGGTAACCCATTTGTTCCCCAACGACCTGGGAGTAACACAGGTTATTGCACCCACATCGGGTTTCGGATTATCTGAAACGGAATCCATTACGGTTAAAATCAACAACTTAGGCGGAGCATTACAAAACAATTTCGATGTTACGTACATCCTGGATAATGGAACACCGGTTACCGAACAGGTTCCTGATACCATACCAGGTCCAGGCAATCTTAATTACACCTTCATTCAAACGGCTGATTTTTCAGCTATCGGAGAGTATGAACTTACAGTATTTACTACTCTTCCGGGTGATAGCGATAATAGCAATGACTCAATCACTGATATAATCAGCAACGAAATATGTCAACCCGATATGGATTGTTCCTATGGAGATGGCATCGCGTATTTACACCTGGGAGAGATCGATAATGTTTCCGGTTGCGATCCAAATGGTTATGGAGATTATATTTATCTGATGACAGATGTGGAAGTTGATTTCTCCAATTTTCTTATCATAGGCACCAATTATGGCTCTCAATATGTTAAAATGTGGATTGATCTCAACGACAATTTCATTTTTGAAAATAATGAAGTCATCATCAACAATTACATCATAGCTCCAGGACAGGATCAAGGTAACTATACTGATACAATCGAATTTAATGTTCCAGATAACGTCATCCTCGGTGAACACCTGATGAGGGTTAAAACTAACTGGAATTCCGGTGTACCCGACAATGCCTGTGAGCCCACACAGTATGGAGAAACAGAAGATTATACGGTTAACCTTGTGCTGCCGACCGGTATTCACAACCAGATCACCGAGCCCAATGAATTGGTCGTTACACGCAGAGGAGACCAATTCAAAGTAAGTTTTGAGGCCATCAATTTGAACGAATATCTGATTGTTACAGTCCATAATATTTCCGGTCAGAAACTTATCCGGAACAAGGTCTATCAAAACAATGGCCGGTATGAGTTCGATTTCGATATGTCGTACGCTCCTTCGGGAATGTACCTGGTCAGGTTGGGAAATGGATCATTTGGCAAGATCAGGAAGATTATCGTGGATTAGGATACTGTAACTGTCAACCGTTTCCTTCTTTATCGTTTTACCGCACCAATTAATTACAAAGAATGAATGTACTGATAACCGGAACCAGCTCGGGAATTGGCAATGGTCTGGCATTAGCATATTTGAGAAGAGGTGAAAATGTATGGGGTATCAGCAGGAGGAAGCCTGTTGATCTTGCCAGGCATAATACTTACCGTCACCTGCAGGCTGATCTGACAGATACTGATTTGATGAAGGATCTGTTACCTGAATTTATCAAAGATCAAAACCAATTCGATCTTGTAATTCTAAACTCAGGGATACTGGGTGAGATCAGATTGATGAATGAGATCACTGCAGATGAGATGAAGAAAGTTATGGAGACGAATGTTTGGGCCAACAAAGCGTTGCTGGATGCTTTTTTTCTGAAGAGAATTCAAATCAGGCAGGTGGTTGGCATGTCTTCCAAAGCTTCGCTGAGGAGTTCTCCGGGATGGGGATCCTACTCCATGTCAAAGGCCGGCCTGAATATGCTGATGAATATCTACGCCAAAGAGTATCCTGATACACATTTTATATCCTTTGCCCCCGGCCTTGTCGATAGTGAGATACAGGATTACATATTTAATATTAAGGAAACGGAGAAATACCCGACCACGAAAGTCATGCAGGAGGC
>JAUXDH010000060.1 GCA_030618545.1 Chlorobiota bacterium | reverse complement strand
ACCTGAATATATAACATGTCTGTACCTTTCCTTCCTACAAAATCAATTTCAGCATCCCCGATAGTTCCTATAAAGATATCGTAGTTATTTCTTTGCAGATGTTTAAATACAAGATTTTCCAGGATTTTTCCCAGATCATCTGCCCGGTATCCTCCTATCGCATGTCTTATGCCTAAGTCTTCGAAATAATATTTCTCTCCAATTTCAAATATCTTTTTTCTTTCAATTCCCATTCTTTTGACACTGTAAAGAAGAAATGCATCTTCAAAATGCTTTATGTATTGAATAATAACCTTCGGTGAAAGATTAATTTTCTGAGATTTTAAATAATCACTTATCTTCTTGGCTGAGAAAATATTTCCCACATTATCCATTAAAAAGCGCAGCAGGTTTTCGAGCAGTGCTGTATTTCGAATCCTGAATCTGCTAACAATGTCTCTGTAAAGAATGGTATTGTAGACACTTTTTATATACTCGTAAATAACTGATTCTACACTGGGAAGATTCTTAAGATACGGCAAACTCCCATTTCTAATATATTGTGTTAGAGACTCATTATTGTCTTCAAAATTCTGAAATCTTAAATACTCTGAATAAGATAATCCTGAAACATGAAACTCAATATATCTGCCGCTTAACAAAGTGGCCAATTCTCCGGAAAGTAAGCTTGCGTTGCTACCGGTACAAAACACTTCAGCTGAATTGGAAGCCTGAAAATGCCTTAGCGCTTTTTCGAAATCCGATATATCCTGTATCTCATCGATAAAGACATAATTATTCTTCTCTTTTTTTATATTTGAGTTAACATACTTAACAAGGTCTTCATGGTTTTTGATATGTTCAAAATCAAAAAGTTCCATGTTGATATAAACAATATTTGAGCTGTCATCAATGGTTCTTATTTCATCCATAACCTGAAATAGCAAATAACTTTTACCTACCCTTCTTTGACCGGTAAGGACTTTAATCAGGTCTTTTCCGATAAATGGTCTGATGATCTCTAAATATCCATCTCGTTTTATATAATCTTTCATATTTTTCATATGTGTAAAGAAAAATCAAATATACATCATATTTTACTTATAAGTAAAATAATATTGTAAATCAATTTCTCAAAGAAATAGCTGACATTAATTATCGCATTTTCACTATGTTTGCCCTCATAAAATTTAAACAGCAAATGAAAAGAATATTAGTAATAATCAGCCTATTAGCATGCTTTCAACTGGGGGCTCAAACCACGAAGTCCGAAACAGTAATTGTTATTCATACAAGTTTTGGAGATATTACCGCCATGTTGTACAACGATACGCCAATTCACCGCGACAATTTCATCAAACTGGTCAATGAGGGCTGGTATAATGGCTCGCCTTTTCATCGTATCATGAACAAATTCATGATCCAGGGTGGAGGAAATAAGAATGGAGAAAACGATCCGGGTTACACTCTGGAAGCCGAATTCAAACCAAATCATTACCATAAGAAAGGTGCACTGGCAGCTGCACGAATGGGTGACCAGTACAATCCCGAGAAACGCAGTTCAGGTTCCCAGTTTTACATTGTCCAGGGACAGGTTGTTGATGATCGTTACCTGAATTCAGTTAGCGGTAAAACTGGTCATCAGTTCACTGCAGAAC
Organism: Chlorobiota bacterium; assembly: GCA_030618545.1. Lineage (GTDB taxonomy): Bacteria > Bacteroidota > Bacteroidia > Bacteroidales > F082 > JAADID01. The sequence goes on along the minus strand of JAUXDH010000060.1, from coordinate 13,300 downwards.
AGAAAAAGGTGTACAAAACCATTGGAGGAACACCTCACCTGGATGGAGATTACACCGTTTTTGGTGAAGTTATTGATGGACTGACTGTGGTCGATGCCATTGCTACTGTAAAGACGGACCCGGGAAACCACCCCCTGACTCCTGTTGTTATGACAATTGAGATTTTAGAATAGCCGCATTAGAATTTCATAGAAAGAATTCAAACAAGATGAAAGAAAGGATCAGCAAATATTTACAGGAAGTTGAAAACTTCAAAGGTGAAAGTCTTGAACAGCTTGAAGATTTTCGCATCAGGTTTATGAGTAAAAAAGGACTCATTCCTGCATTGTTTGCTGATTTCAGAAATGTTCCAAATGAGGAAAAGAAGGAGGTGGGTCAGCAAATCAATATGTTGAAGAATGCCATCCTGGAGAAGATGAGCAGCCTGAAAGATAAACTCACCTCTTCAGATGAAAAAACCAGGGATACGATCGATCTTACCCTGCCGGTAGATTCTCAGGTCGGAACACGTCATCCGCTATCAATCGTTAGGAATGAGATTATCGACATATTTTCCAGGATAGGCTTTTCTGTTTCTGAAGGTCCTGAGATTGAAGACGATTTTCACAATTTTACTGCGCTGAATTTTCCGCCAAACCATCCGGCCCGTGACACACAGGACACATTCTTCATTGAAACAGATCCGGATATCCTGTTAAGGACACACACCTCATCGGTTCAAATCAGGGTGATGCAAAACAGCAAACCACCTATCAGAACTTTGCTGCCGGGCAGGGTCTTCCGGAATGAGGCCATCTCCGCACGCGCCCATTGCATTTTCCACCAGGTGGAGGGTCTGGCAGTGGATACGGATATCTCTTTCGCCGACCTGAAACACACACTCTATTATTTTGCGAAGGAAATGTTCGACAAAGAAACCAAAGTCAGGTTCAGACCTTCATACTTTCCTTTCACTGAACCTTCGGCAGAAATGGATATCTCCTGCAACATTTGTGGGGGTAAAGGCTGCAACATCTGCAAATATACCGGATGGGTAGAAATTCTTGGTTGTGGAATGGTTGATCCGAATGTATTCGATAACTGCGGAATTGATAACCAAAAATATACCGGTTATGCTTTCGGTATGGGTATTGAAAGGATCACCATGCTCAAATACCAGATCAATGATTTGCGGCTGTTCTTTGAAAATGACATCCGTTTTCTGAAACAATTTGAATCCCTATAATTCTTCAACCGTTCCGCCGCTTTTCTGATTAAGCAGGGCTTCCGCTTTTTGCCGGGCCTTTTCTCTTAATTCGGGTGTGATAAAATCATTGGCTGTCGAAAACGCGAAAGTGATAAACGCGAGGTCATCAGTGAATCCCAATCCAGGGATAACATCTGCAATAAGATCAGTTGGGAGGATGAAGTACCCGAGCGCCGCGATAAAGATGAGCCTTGTTTTAAACGGTATATTCCTGTCGGATACCAGGTAATAAAGAATGATAAAATAGTATACCAATCCGCTGCCTAATTTGCCTGAGACTTTAGATAGTTTCTTTAAGAAGTCACCTTCACTGTAATGCTTAGCGTATTTATTGATCTTTTTGCGGTACTTCATGATTTTCTAACGTGAGAAAGCAGCTAATGTTATCTGGGTTTTATCCCGGATTCCTCTTTTCCGGGACGGGTTACTTTCTCTAATTCATGCAATTCGAGGTGCTCAATCATCAGGTCCAGATTTTTGATGCTATTCATATTCACAAGGAATACACCCTGTATTCCGGTTACAGTTCTCAGGTTTGAAGCAATTTCATTCAGCCTGTGTTCATCAAACAACTCTTTGGTAAAGAGAAAATAGTCTATCCCTTTTTGAGCAGGTAAAAGTTTACCATCCGGATGATGATTCCCTAATAAATAGAAAGTTGAGCCGTTTTCCCCCTCTGAATAACAATACCACGAGTAGGTATTTCCATCTTGTGATAGCTGAAAATCATCATATTTCTGCAACTCGAGACCAAGTTTTTCATTTATAAAATAGGCCAACCTGTAATCTTTTAGCTGGGAGGCAATGGATAACATTGCATAGTCCTCAAAATAGTCGATTTCAAACTTTAGCTTTTTTGCCACAACAAGATAATATGGGTCAAAATTACTAAACTGAGCGCAATACTGTATCAAAAGAAAAAGATTTGGGGGATAGGTATTGGTGATTGGTCATTGGTGATTAGTCATTGGTGATCCAGTGAACAGTTAAAGAACTGAGTAGAATATGAACGAAAATTTACTTGTTAAACAACTACCAGGGAGTTCCATGCTTTTTCGGCAGCAATCTTTTCTGCTCCTTTTATTGAATAATCCATTGATTCAGCTATTGAATCACCTTCTACCACCACGGCGACACGGAATTGTTTGTCCTGTTTTTCTCCTACTTCTTCCACCACTTTGAACTCAATAGTCTTCTTTTCTTTCTGAGCCCATTCAATGATTTTACTTTTATAGCTGATCTCCTCGTCAATAAGAGCTTCAAGGTCAAAGTGCAGCCTGATGATCCTGTTGATGATGATCCGTCTGCTAAAATAGTATCCTCTGTCGAGGTACATCGCTCCGATGAAAGCCTCAAATGCATCACCACCGGCCGACCTTGACTTATAATTCTGATCGGTATCTGAGAGGATCATCCTTTCCAACCCAAGCTTCCTTGATAACCTGTTGAGTGTAGAACGACTAACGATTTTGGAGCGCATCTCCGTAAGGAAACCTTCGTTCTTATAAGGGAAGCGTCTGAAAAGGTAATCTGCAACCACTGCACTGAGAATGGCATCGCCCAGATATTCCAGTCTTTCGTTGTTCAGTTTCAGGCCATTGATCTTTTGCACCGTAGCCGACCTGTGCCGCAGAGCAAGCATGTAGAGGTTAATATTTTTCGGATAAAAGCCGAAAATATTCCGGATTGACCGATACAATTCTTTATTGGGAGAAAAATAAGACCTGACTAATCTGCCTAAAACCAAACCCTGATATTATTATTGAACAAACTTCTTAAATATGATGGAAGCATTATGGCCGCCGAATCCAAATGTGTTTGTCAGGGCAGCATTTATATCACGTTCTTTTGTTTGATCGAAGGTAAAATCGAGTTTTTCTATTTGGGGATCGTCAGTAAAATGGTTTATTGTTTGAGGAACGATATTATGCTTAACCGCCAACACAGTGGCAATTGCCTCAACCACCCCGGCTCCACCCAACAGATGGCCGGTCATAGATTTGGTTGAATTGACACTGATGCTGTTTGCCAGTTCCCCAAATAACTTTACTATTGCTTTTGGTTCTACTATGTCTCCAACCGGTGTTGAAGTACCGTGAGTATTAATATGAGATATGTCTTCAATTGAAAGGTTTGCATCTTCAATCGCCGCCTTCATGCAAAGGTAAGCGCCATATCCTTCAGGGTGTGGAGCCGTCATGTGGTAGGCATCGCCGGAAAGACCTGCTCCGGCAACTTCAGCGTAAATATTTGCACCGCGGGCAACAGCATGCTCAAGTTCTTCAAAAACTACTGCGCCTCCACCTTCACCAATCACAAACCCATCACGGTCTTTATCGAAAGGCCTTGAGGCAGTTTTTGGGTCATCGTTTCGTGTAGATATTGCATGCATCGCATTAAAGCCGCCCACACCCTCCTGTGTGATTGCTGCTTCTGAACCTCCGGAAACAAAAGCTATTGCTTTTCCCAGTCGGATATAATTAAAAGCATCTGAAAGAGCATTGGCAGAAGAAGCACAGGCCGATACCGTAGCAAAATTTGGCCCCCGGAATGTGTGCTTAATAGAAATGTGTCCGGCAACTATATCGGCTATCATTTTGGGAATGAAGAAAGGATTGTAACGCGGTGTTCCATCGCCTCTGGCAAATCCTACCACCTCATCGTGAAATGTTGTAAGACCTCCAATTCCGGAAGCCCAGATAACTCCGACTTTGTCTTTGTCAACTCCCTCGCTATCGATTCCTGAATCGTTGATAGCTTCTTCAGCGGCTACAAGACCAAACTGACCATACCTGTCATACTTCCGGGCTTCTTTGCGGTCAAAATGATCGAGAGGATTAAAATCCTTAATCTCACATGCAAACTTCGTTTTGAACTTTTCAGTATCAAACAAAGTAATTGCATCTGCTCCGCTAACACCCTTGACAAGCGCGCCCCATAAATCACTGACATTGTTGCCAATAGGAGTTAACGCGCCGAGACCAGTTACTACTACTCGCTTTAACTCCATATGTAAATTATTTTTAGGTGTGAGCTTCTATGTACTTGACTGCGTCGCCGACAGTCTCAATTTTTTCTGCTTCTTCGTCAGGGATAGAAAGGTTAAATTCTTTTTCAAATTCCATGATAAGTTCTACAGTATCAAGTGAATCAGCACCAAGATCATTGGTGAAACTAGCTTCGTTGGTCACTTCGCTTTCTTCAACGCCAAGTTTGTCAACAATAATACTTACAACTTTTGCGCGAACGTCTGACATATGCGTAAATTTTATAGGTTAAACTAGCTGCAAAGAAAGGAATTAAAAGGATATAAAACAATAAATTCAAAAATATTTTGCTTTTATTGAATTGCAAGCTGTTGCGATTCAACCCCTTATCTAATTGTTTATAAATTACTGTATTACATTGATTTCTATTCTATATTCCCTATTTTTGAACCGATCTGAGAATCAACCATAAGTATGAAGAACATAGCCATATTCGCCAGTGGTAACGGAACCAATGCAGAAAGGATAGCACGTTATTTCGTAGATGATGCATCAGTAAATATTAGTTTGATACTTAGTAACAACCCCAATGCAGGCGTGTTGCAAAGAGCAGAAAAGCTTGGAATAACCACCTATGTCTTCGACAGGCAAACCCTCAACAAATCCAATGATATTGTTAGCATGCTTGAAGATCTTGAGATCGATCTTATCGTGCTTGCCGGTTTTTTGTGGCTGATTCCTCAAAATATTCTGGAATCCTATCCCAATAAAATAATCAATATTCATCCGGCTTTGCTGCCAAAGTATGGTGGCAAGGGCATGTACGGTCATCATGTTCACGATGCTGTGATCAATTCAGGAGATTCGGTTTCAGGTATTACCATTCATTATGTGAATGAAAAATATGATGATGGGCAAATCATCCTGCAAAAAGAAGTAGCCGTGACGAAATCCGATACAGCGGAGACACTTGCGCGCAAGATCCATAACCTTGAATACGATTTTTTTCCAAAGGTGATAGAGGAAATACTTAAGAAATAATAGCAGGTTAATATAAAAATGAGCCTGGAGACCTTAGACAGAAGACCTTAGACATGAGAATCAAGAACCAAGAACAAACTAATTGACCTAAACAAATCCCAAATTTTAATTTCTAAATGAGTACTCTTCAAAGGAACGTTTTGGATTTTGTCATTGTACATTTTTTAGTGCAATTAGGCATTAGATCCCTGCCTGCCGGCAGGCAGGAATTAGGTCAATTCTATTCACGGACAGGGGTGATGCTCAAAAGTGACTTAATATGCTTGACTTAACATTAGTAAGAATTGTACCGGACGACCTGACTAAATTCTTTACGTATTTTTTTCCTTGTTCTTTTATTTTCCAGGGTATAACCAACAGTGATTAACAGGGGTATTGTTTTATGATCAGGAACGTTGATCAGTTTTTTAATGGTTTGTTCATTAAACCAACCAAGCATACAACTTCCTAAATCCTCCTCAGCGGCCTGAAGACAAAAGTGTTCTGCGGCAATTCCGATATCCATTAAAGGGTATTCCTTTTTCTTGATTCTTCCCCCGGCTTCAGTTATCAACTTTGGCCTTTCCATTACAATAGCAACGATAACCGGGGATTGAGGAACAAACTTATTGAAGGTTTTTAACGGTCCAAATGTATTGCGAGCAACCTGATCTTTCAGTTCAGGATCATTGATTACCACAAAAGTCCATGGTTGGGAATTGCTCGCTGACGGTGACAGGCGTGCAGCTTCCAGGCATCTTTCGATCTTTTCCTGTTCAACAGGTTTATCGAGATATGCCCGATCGCTCTGACGTTTTTTTACAAGGTCCAGAAAACTCATCTTCTTTCTTTTTTCAATTTGAACTCAACAATTTTGTTGCCTTTGATATTAGACGTTCTGGCGACCAGAGTTGAATCATTCTTTAACGAATATTTAATAATATTGGGATAATCATGCACCGGGTTTACAAAAGTCCAGTTTCCTTTTCCGGCCTCTTCCAGCCTGAAATGGATGTAATCCGTATTGCTTCCGACTTTGGCTGCATACAAGACAAACTCACCCATCCGGTAGATTTTCAATTGTTCGGCAAAAACCGTATCCCCATTGTTCATGCTGTATCCAACTCCTTTCAGCAAACTGTCGTTAACAACTTCCCAGCTTTCGCTGAATCGCACTCCTTCAACAGAAGTCCATTTTCCCTCAAGCATTTTCATATCCTCAAAAGCCTGTCGATGAGAAGGCCGGTAACAAGAGGTAACGAGAAAAATAAGCAGTAATCCTGGTAGAGTGAAACGACGCATGCTACAATCTTTTTCTGATTTCTTCGGTCTCCTTTTCAAATCCCGGTTTACCCAGAAGCGCGAACATATTCTTTTTGTATGCCTCAACTCCCGGCTGATCAAAAGGATTTACATCCAGGATGTAACCGCTGATGGCACAGGCCATTTCGTAGAAGTAGATCAATTCGCCGAGTGTTTCTTCATTCACCCTGGGAATGCCTACCCTTAAATTGGGAACCCCACCATCCATATGGGCGAGGGTGGTTCCAATCTCCGCCATGTGATTGACCTCGTGCAGTGGCATCCCTGCTATGTAGTTGAGTTTATCCAGGTTCTTGTCATCCTCAGGAATTGTTAAGGTGTGGTCAGGATTTTCCACTGAAAGGACCGTTTCAAAAATGTTCCTTAACCCCTCCTGAATGTATTGTCCCATGCTGTGCAGATCTGTTGTAAATCCTACACCTGCAGGGAAAATTCCTTTGTTTTCCTTGCCTTCGCTTTCACCGTACAGTTGCTTCCACCATTCTGTAAAATAGAACAGCCGCGGTTCATAATTGACCATGATCTCGGTAGTCATTCCTTTAGCATAAAGGGCATTGCGAACGGCTGCATAGCCTGAAACCGGGTTATCATCGATTGCTTTGGATTGCTTAACATGCTCCTTCATGGCCTTCGCTCCTGCCAGCAGTTGTTTGATATCGAATCCTGCAACAGCAATAGGCAACAACCCTACCGGTGTCAGTACGGAATACCTCCCGCCCACATCATCGGGGACAACGAATGTTTTGTAGCCTTCATCATTGGCGAGTTGTTTCAGGGCGCCTTTTTCTTTATCGGTAATGGCGACGATACGTTGCCGGGCCTCCTCAAGACCATACTTGCTTTCAAGGTGATTTTTCAATAACCGGAAAGCAACTGCCGGCTCAGTGGTGGTACCTGATTTTGAGATGACAATCAACGAGTAATCTTTTTGATCAAGTACTTCCAGCAGATCTGTCAGGTAATCCTCGCTAATATTTTGTCCGGCAAATAAAACCTGCAATGTTTTCTCTTTCCTCAGTTGAGAAAAATGATGTGACAGTGCATCTATTACTGCCCGTGCACCAAGGTAAGAGCCGCCGATTCCTATAACTACTGCCACTTCCGATTTAGCTTTCAGCGATTCAGCAGTGTTATTTATTTCATCAAGGAAAGCATCATCCATGTGTTCGGGTAAATCCACCCAGCCTAAGTAGTCATTTCCTTTTCCTGTTTTATTATAAATGGCTTCGTAGTGTTTGTTGATTTCTTCCTGGTAACCATGGATTTGTTCTTTGGAAACAAACTCCAGTGCCTGCTCATAAGTAAATTTCAAATTGATCATAATCACATCATTTTTGGGTCGGTGAAAGTAATAAAAAAGAAAAATTCAGATTCGCAAAAACAGCAGGGTTTTGATCACTCATTAATTTCTATCTTTACAGTAAAACAGACAGAGATGGCTACTAAGGAAATAGAATTGCTGGAAAAGCAAATCAAAAAACTTGATGCAAAAGACTTCGAACTCGAAGCCTGGAAGAAATATACCATCATTATCCTGGCCAGGATATTTGGAGACAAAAGCGAACAGATCAACCAGATCGATAAACTGGAATATGAATTTAGCTCCTGGTCTTTAAGGGATGCCTCGGGCAATGAATCCTACGAGGAAGGAACCAAAAAACTGGCCAGGGAAATCCTTCAGGCTTCCATAGATGAATTAAGGGCTTTTGGCATCCCACAGCATGAAGAAGCAGACCGCTCGGAAAAATCGATAGAGGAATTCCTGAACCTGCTGCTGGATGAATTAAAAGGCTCACAGGTAAAACAGCTCAAATCCATTCTGTCCTCCAGAGAAAATAAGGAAGAAAAAAAACGGAAGATTAAAGAGATACTTGAAGAAATAGGTGAGTACAGCGCCTATGAAGTACTCATTTCAATGCTGATGCATCCTGCCGCGGTGAAGATGATAAAAAAGACATAAAATCTGGGGCAGGAGTCAATTTGTAAAACTTCTTTTTTACTCTTGCCGATTGCAATCGACTGCATATACCGTAACACCACTATTTTTTTTAGCTTTGCACCCAATTTTTTTATTAGCAGGATAATAAGTGTCTTGATGAAACAGAGGTACAACGAATACAAACAACTGGATCTGACAAAAATCGCAGACGAAGTCCGGCTTTTTTGGGAGGAAAATGACATCTTCAAAAAGAGCCTCGCTATTCGCAGGGGTAACGATCCGTTTGTGTTTTATGAAGGACCGCCGTCTGCTAATGGTGTACCTGGAATCCATCATGTAATGGCCCGTACCATTAAAGACCTTTTTTGCCGTTACCAGACACTGAAAGGAAAATACGTTGAACGCAAGGCAGGATGGGATACTCATGGCCTTCCTGTCGAAATTAGTGTAGAAACTTCCCTGGGCATTACCAAAGAGGATATTGGAAAGAAGATCACTGTTGAAGATTACAACAATGCCTGTCGAAAAGAGGTACTGAGATACAAAGATATGTGGGATGACCTGACAACAAAAATAGGTTACTGGGTCGACCTGGATCATCCGTACATCACCTTTGAAAACAAATACATTGAGTCAGTCTGGTACCTTTTAAAAAAGCTTTACGAAAAAGATTTGCTGTATAAGGGATACTCCATTCAGCCTTATTCCCCTGCCGCTGGCACAGGTCTCAGCACCCATGAACTGAACCAGCCGGGTTGTTACCGCGATGTGACCGACACAACAGTGGTGGCCATGTTCAAAGTGATCAGGCAAAGTGCACCTGAGAAAATGTTTGTCGGCGTGGAAGGCGATGTGTACATCCTTGCATGGACAACTACACCGTGGACGTTGCCTTCAAATACAGCTTTAGCTGTTGGGGATAAAATTGATTATGTAAAGGTCAAAACATTCAATCCGTACACTGGAGAACCGATTACAGTGATCCTGGCCAAAGACCGTTTAGATGCTTATTTTAATCCGAAGAATAAAGACCTCTCATTTGAGGATTACAATCGCGGCGATAAGAACATCCCTTACCAGGTAATAAATACCTGCAAAGGATTTGAGCTAACAGGAGTGGAATATGAGCAACTTTTTCCCTGGATAAAACCGATGGGAAAGGCTTTTGAAGTGATTCCCGGTGACTTCGTTACCACCGAAGATGGTACAGGAGTGGTTCATACAGCGCCTACCTTTGGTGCTGATGATGACCGCGTTGCCAAAGAAACCGGTATCGCGCCTCTTATCTTACTTGACAAAGTAGGCGAAAGGCGTCCGATGGTTGATCTGAAAGGTCGCTTTTTCAGGATTGAAGAACTGGATAAAGAGTTTGTTAGCAATTACGTTGACATAGAAAAATACAAACAATTTGCGGGTCGTTTTGTAAAAAATGAATACGCCGAAAACCTTGCAGATTCAAAAGAAACACTGGACATAGATCTTGTTGTCGCACTGAAAACGGAAGGCAAAGCATTCAGGATCGAGAAGCATGTCCACAATTATCCGCATTGCTGGCGTACCGACAAACCTGTTCTTTATTATCCGCTTGATAGCTGGTTTGTTAAAACCACAGCCGTAAAAGACCGCCTGATTGAGTTGAACAATACCATCAACTGGAAGCCAAAAGCAACCGGTGAAGGCCGTTTCGGAAACTGGCTTGAAAACCTGGTGGACTGGAATCTTTCGCGATCGCGATTCTGGGGTGTTCCCTTACCCATCTGGCGAACAGAAGATAAAAAGGAAGTAAAAGCAATCGGTTCTGCTGCTGAGCTGAAAGCTGAGATTGAAAAGTCGATTGAAGCCGGTTTCATGGATGAGAATCCCCTGAAGAATTTTGAACCCGATAACTTCAGCAAAGAGAATTATGAAACATTTGATTTTCACCGGCCCTATGTTGACGAGATAGTCTTTGTTTCAGACAGTGGCAAAAAGATGGTTCGTGAGCCAGGGCTTATTGATGTTTGGTTCGACTCCGGAGCTATGCCTTATGCCCAGTTTCACTATCCATTTGAAAATAAGGAATTATTTGAACGTAACTTCCCTGCGGATTTTATTGCCGAGGGTGTCGATCAAACCAGGGGGTGGTTCTTTACGCTGCATGCCATCGCCACAATGGCGTTTGATTCTGTAGCATTCAAAACTGTGGTGTCAAACGGACTGGTTCTGGACAAATCCGGAAACAAAATGTCAAAGCGATTGGGAAATGCTGTGAACCCATTCGAGACCATTGGCATCTACGGACCTGATGCAACCCGGTGGTACATGATCACCAACTCACAGCCATGGGACAATCTGCGATTTGATATCGCCGGTGTGGATGAAGTCAGAAGAAAATTTCTCGGCACACTTTACAATACTTATGCCTTCTTTGCTTTGTATGCCAATATTGATGGTTTCACTTATAGCGAGGAGGAGATACGGGTTGAGAAACGTACGGAACTGGATCGTTGGATAATTTCAGAACTCAACTCACTGATCAAAGAAGTTGATGATGCCTATTCAGCCTATGAGCCTACAAGGGCAGGCAGGGCAATACAGTATTTTGTTACTGAGCATCTGAGCAACTGGTATGTGAGGCTTTCCAGAAGGAGATTCTGGAAGGGAAGTTATTCAGGAGACAAGATTGAAGCCTACCAGACTTTGTACAGTTGTCTGGAAATAATAGCCCGCATAGCATCTCCTATAGCACCGTTCTTCTGTGAGCGAATGTTTACAGACCTTAACAATGTTGCTGGAAAGATAGAAACCGAATCTGTACATCTCACTGATTTTCCTGAAGGCGATGAAAATCTCATCGACAAGAACCTCGAAGAAAGAATGGAGCTTGCTCAACAGATTTCATCTATGGTGCTTTCCCTCCGGAAGAGGAACAATATCAGGGTGAGGCAGCCATTAAATAAGATTATGGTACCGGTACTGAATAAGCATTTCAAAGAAGTGGTTTTGGCAGTTGAAGACCTGATTCTTTCAGAAGTTAATGTCAAGCAACTTGAATACATTACTGATGAAGCAGGCATCCTGGTGAAGAAGATAAAACCCAATTTTAAATCACTGGGGCCTAAGTATGGTAAACTGATGAAACAACTGGCCGGAGCAATTAACCGGTTAAATCAGGAAGATATACGTAAACTTGAAAACGAAGAAAGATATACGCTGGGAATTGGTGGTGAAGAAATTGTTATCGGGTTGGACGATGTGGAGATCAGCACAGAAGATATTCCGGGATGGAGTGTGGCTAACCAAAATCATGTTACCGTGGCCCTTGACCTGACCATCACCCCTGAGTTGCAGGAAGAAGGACTGGCACGTGAATTGATCAACAGGATTCAGAATCTGAGAAAAGACAAAGGACTGGAAGTTACCGACCGTATCTTGTTAAATGTGGAACGCAACAATAAAACAGAAAAAGCGTTCACCAATTTCAGGGATTACATCTGTTCGGAAACTCTCGCCAACATGAAAATCGAAGAAAATATTCAAAATGGTGAATATGAAACCTTTGAATTAGTGGAAGGAATCGAAGTAAAACTCGCATTGAAAAAGGAATAGCCCTTAAATTGTCACCAACTGACAGTTCAGGCTGGAAAATGTTTATATTTATACTGAAAATCAAAATATCAGAAATTTAATATCAGAAGATATGAAAGAGAAAAAGACAGAGAAAAAGAAGACAAGATATTCTGATGAAGAACTTGCCGAATTCAAGCAAATTATTCTTGACAAGCTTGGAAAAGCCGAGGAAGACTTCAGATTGTTAACTGAAGCTTATACTAATCATAGCGAACACGATACAAACGATACTTCCCCCACCTTTAAGGTTTTGGAAGAGGGGCAGCAAGTGTTGTCGAAAGAAGAGAACAGCAGGTTGGCCGCGCGTCAGCAGCGTTTCATCACCAACCTTGAAAACGCTTTGGTGCGTATCGAGAACAAGACATACGGAGTCTGCCGTGTAACAGGTAAGTTAATAAGTCCTGAACGCCTGAGAGCAGTTCCCCATGCCACATTAAGTATTGATGCAAAGCTAAAGATGTCGCAACCTAACCCAATGAACTAACTTCGGGTTCTACCCTGTAACCACCTCCTGACTTTGAAAAAAGCGACAACTATCATTTTACTGGTGCTTATTCTGGACCAGACTTTTAAGGTTTGGATAAAGCTCAATATGACGCTTGGAGGTGAGATTAGCTTAATGGGAGATTGGTTTTACCTTTATTTCACCGAGAACTATGGGATGGCATTTGGCCTTCAGATCGGAGGCGAATGGGGCAAACTGGCGCTCAGTATTTTCAGAATACTGGCCGTAACAGCAATCGGTTTTTATCTGTATGCCCTGACCCGAAAGAAACATAATTTCGGATTAATTTTCAGCATCTCCCTGATCTTTGCCGGAGCGCTTGGCAACATCATTGACAGCGCTTTTTACGGCCTCATTTTCACCGAGAGTTCCTACCACACAGTTGCCCAATTTGCAGGAGCCCAGGGGGAAGGTTATGCCGGATTTCTGCATGGCAGGGTTGTCGACATGCTTTACTTTCCCCTTATCGAACTTTCGCGTACCGATCTACCTGACTGGCTACCGGACATTATTTTCGGATCAGATGGTCGTTTTATTTTCTTCAGACCTATCTTTAACATTGCAGATTCTTCTATTACAGTTGGGGTTTTTTGGTTGATATTGTTTGAGAGGAAGAACCTTCACATCAAAGAATAGTTTTCCCGGCTATCGGTATAATTATCTCAGTGATA
>JAUXDH010000158.1 GCA_030618545.1 Chlorobiota bacterium | reverse complement strand
CACTGGTCATTAGTCACTGGTCATTAGTCACTGGTCATTAGTCACTGGTCATTAGTCACTGGTCATTAGTCACTGGTCATTGGTCACTGGTCATTAGTGATTGGTTAGTGATTGGTCATTAGTCATCCTATGGACTCCCTTTAGTCGTTGGTCAGTCAGGTCATCGATATGGACTCCCTTTGGTCATTGGTTACTGTATGGGGGTTTTCAGTTGACTTTCAGTTGGTAACTCCAAACTCTCCCGAAGGGATGCCCACCTGAACGTATTCGGGCAGGCCTTTGGCACAAACTCTAAACTCTAAACTCTAAACTTTTACCCCCCATCTCACACAAACTTCTCAATCAACTCCACCAGCCTCGTAGAATATCCCATTTCATTGTCATACCAGGCAACTACTTTGACAAGCTTATTTTTATCGCCCAAAACAGCGGTAAGATTGGCATCGAAAACGGCTGAATGAGTGTTTCCGATCACATCCATTGAAACGATCGGATCTTCAGTGTATTCAAGTATCCCTTTCAATCTGTTCTCCGCGGCCTCTTTAAATGCAGAATTGATTTCTTCAATACTGGTGGAATGTCGTAAGGTACAGGTGAAGTCAGTAAGAGATCCATCAATAACCGGAACCCGTATTCCCGCGCCACCCAGGTTTCTTTCAAGGTGGGGAAAAATTTTCGTTGCCGCTTTTGCGGCACCGGTTGTGGTTGGCACAATAGAGTAGGTAGCTGCTCGACCACGCCGCCAGTCAGTATGGGCGCCATCAACCAGATTCTGATCCTTTGTAAACGAATGAATTGTGGTCATGAATCCTGTTTCAATTCCCCACTTTTCATCGATGATCATGATCAGCGGAGCAACATTGTTGGTAGTGCAGGAGGCATTGGAAATAATTACATCACTTTTATCAATAATATGGTCATTCACCCCAAGCACCACATATTTCACATCATCATGTTCTCCTTGTGCCGGAGCCGAAATAATCACTTTGCGGGCACCGGATTTTTCCACATGCTGAATGGCGTCTTCCTTTGTTACAAACTGGCCTGTAGATTCAATGACCACATCAATCTGCAAATCTTTCCATGGAAGCTTCGCGGGATCTGGCTGGCTGAAGACAAGAACTTTGTTCCCGTCCACCATAAAATGGTCGCCATTGTATTCTATTTCTCCGGGGTATTGGCCATGAACTGTATCATATTTCAACAGATGGGCAAGATTAGCAGAATCAGTGATGTCATTTACGGCGACTACCTGCATGTTTTTGTTTTCCATCAACTTGCGGAAAGTAATTCTTCCTATCCTGCCAAATCCATTAATGGCTACCCTTATCTTTTTCATTATTTCATTACTGTCACCGTACCCTTTAATGTATAGTCCTTATCCAACATACTCTTGTAGTTGACGGTATATACATAAGTGCCGGGTGACACGAACTCACCATTGAATTTTCCATCCCAATGATTTTCAAGGTTGTTCGACTCATAAATCATCTCTCCCCACCTGGAAAATACCTGCATTAAGTATTGCTTGATGCCGATTCCTTTTACTTCAAATACATCATTTAATCCATCACCATTAGGCGTGAAAGCTGAAGGAGCATAAACTGCGAAGTCAGGATGCACAATTACCTCTTTTTGCATTTCACTTTCACAACCATTTGATGTGGTGATCAGCAATTTTACCATGTAACTTCCGGTTGCACCGTATGTATGGGTTGGATTTTGTTTGTCAGAAGTGTTTCCGTCATCAAAATCCCATAAGTATGTAATAGGATCTCCACTGTTTGAACCATCTGTAAATTCAATAGTCGCTTGTTCCAGAACCGTTTCAGGCGGGAACAATTCAAAATCCGCTTCCGGTGTTTCATAAGCTTGTACGAATGCTGTTTTTGTTTCAGTGGTTGAACAACGGCTTTCATTGCTTACTGTTAAGGAAACGTCGTAAGATCCGGGGGTGTTATAAGTGAAGGATGGTGCTACATCAGTGCTTTCATCTCCTGTGCCAAATGTCCAGTTATAAGTTACATTACCAGTGGTGTTGCTTGAACTGTTTGTAAATTCTACAGCGAATGGCACACAACCCTCATAGATGTTCGCATCAAAGGCTGAGACAGGGGTGCGAATTACACTAACAGTTTTTATTTGTTCTTCACTGCGACAGCCATCTTCTTCAACCTCGAGTTTAATTGTCTTAATGCCCTCAGTATCCCATTGGATATCGATAGGTCCCTGTCCGCTGCCGGCAACAATTTGCCCGCCGTCAAAGTCCCAGGTATAGGTTGCATCTGATGCGGCATTGCCGGTGTACAGCACACTGAAGGTTTCTCCTTCACAGGTTTCATCAGACTGGGTGTCGAAATAAGCAAACAATTCCGGTTTCACTTCGATCGCTTTTACAACTTCTGCAGGGCAATCAAATCCTGAAACTACGCCGGTAAGCGTGTAGGTTGTACTCACAATAGGGCTGACGGTTATAGTCTGGTTATTTTCCTGTCCGGCCAGCGTTGGATCGTTCGGGTTCGCTGTCCAGGTATATTCCGCGTCACCAATAGCTGTGATGGTCACCTGGTCTCCAAAACAGATGATGTCATTATCCGAATCCACATCAAGGGATGGGACAGGGTTCACCAGCATAACCATCGTATCATTGTTGGTACACTGTTCCCATACCTGTACAAAATATTTGTATGGCTCCTGTGTAGGCGGTGTAACAACAGGATCAGGTAAAGTATCCTGGCCACCGACGTAAAGGGACGGATCATTGGGTATGGATGACCACTGGTAGCTTGTTCCACCGGAAGCATTAAGCTGAATAGATTGACCGAAGCAAACTTCGTCATCCGGACCCGCATTGGCGGGAGGCAGCGCTGTAACGACAATCTCTACGTCGTCAACAGCAGAATAATCACAATCATTTGTAACAATGACAGAATAAACTGTAGTGATAGTTGGAAAAACAACTATTTCCCGCTGGTTTTCCTGCCCCGCAAGACTTGGGTCATTTGGCACCGATGACCATTCCCATGTAAAGCCATCACCATCATTGGCAGATAGGGTGGAGATTTCTCCGAAACAGATATTCTGATCTTCACCTGCATCTGCAACAGCCTGGCTTAATGTTACATTAACCGTATCCTGGTCTTTATTTTTACAATTATCGGAAACTGTTAAATAGTAGTCAGTTTCCATAGAGGGATAAACCCAGGGCTGTGTTGAATCCTGCTTTCCAATGAGAGAAGGATCGAAAGGGGCAGATTCCCAGAAAAAGTGTTGGGCTCCCGGACTTGATGATCCTTCAAGTTGCACGCTATCCACATTACACATCGACTTGTCGGGTCCGGCATCCGATACCAGCGCCGGTACGATTACCACTGCAGTATCTGATTGCTGTTGCCCGCAAGTGTCATAGATCACACATGGAATGATAAACTGGTTTTGCCCGGAAGGTGTGAACTCCACAGTCTCTGAATCTTTATTCAAAGTATACCAATCAAAAGTATAGGGTGACACGCCTCCGATATTGTCGCCAAATCCAAGTGTTATTGTTTCTTCACATAGTGCAGTAAAAACAATGCTTGTATCCGGCATATCCGGAAGGTCGTCAATCATTATGAAAGCTGTGTCGGGGGCTCCAAAACCACACATCACTGCATTGAATATAATCTGGATATCTTCGAGGCCTTCAATTTCAGCATCAGCATAGGTTCTGATCCTGATTGAATCGAACAATGTTCCTTCTTCAATATACACAGTATCTCCCGGATGGGTGGTGATCAAATCATAATCAAGACCTCTGGTAGCAGTACCTTCAACTGTGAAAGGAATAATATAGGGATCATTCCTTAATGAACCAATGGAAAAGTAAACCACGGATTCATGGTTGTTGCAGCTTTCATAAAGTACACTGTCTACTGTTGGATGTGTATAGGTTGTTTCTTTTTCTACATTACCGGGGTCGAAACTTCCTTTTTCGAGGAATACACCACTATCGAGAAGATCATCAGCCGCGTCCCCAATTGCCAGTTTAATGTGGTACCATTCACAGGAACTTACTCCATTATCAGCAACAAAGGCGGTTGTGTAAGCATCCAGGTTAAATTGCGAGAATCCCCCATTGTCAGTATCCAGGTTATCAACAAGATATTCACAATTGTTACCTGAGCCTAAATTAGGATCACACCCCTGTGGAGCATTACCACAATTTACATTAAAAATGGAAACAGGTAAATGGGTTCCGGGAACCTCTGCAATATTAATTGCGTCATTTGTGTATTGTCCCTCGATTCCGTCACCACTCAGGAAAAAACCAAATACATCATTGTACTGCGTGTTTACCCATTCATGGTATTCTTCAGAAGAAAAGATAAAATTGAACTTTACTGAATCACCTGCAGGTCTGAAATCGAACTCAATTATACAGGCATCATTAATACTCTGCCCGGCATCCATCGCCAGGTCAGGATCGGATCCGCCGGATGTGTTTGTTGATTGGGTGCCGCTACATGTATTGGACTGGTCAAACTGTTCAACAAATCCTGACCCCATAACTATACCTTCCGGCCGCTTAAACCCAAAAATGTATCCACCGGTAAAATATCCAACAGCAAAAGGGTCTCCGGTAAAGCTTATGTTTTTATATTGCAATGGATTTACACCATCCAGGAATATAGTTTCAACCAAATCGATCACATCTTGTTCGGATTCCATCCTGGTAATTTTAAGACCGAATTGTGCCTGCAAAGACACAACAGATAAACCAACCAAAAACAATATCAGGAAAATAATCTTCAAACGGTAAATTCTTCTCATGGGGGAAATCTCAATTATCTGGTGACCGCAAAAGTAATATATAACAGCATACCTGACAATCAATTGAAGAAAATAGTTGCAATACTCCTATTAGGCGACGTGTGTAAGTGTTACCTCATTGTTAACGCGAATGTTTGAATTTACTACTCTTTAATAGGTTTTGTGCTATTTGTCATAAAGAGATTTTTGAGAGAAACTTCAAAAGTTATCACCTGACAAATTGGTTAGCTTTGCGAATCATTAAATTATATGAAATACAAGCATATTTTCTTTGACCTTGACCGTACTTTGTGGGACTTTGACAGTAGTGCCAGGATTGCTTTCAAAGAGATATTTGAAACCCACAACCTGAAACAGAAAGGGGTAAGGTCTGTTGAAGCCTTTCAAAAAGCCTACAATATCCACAATGATGAGCTGTGGGCGCTTTATCGTGATGGCAGGATCAAAAAAGAAATCCTCAGGGGAAAACGGTTTCGCCTTACCCTGGAAGATTTTGATATTATTGATGATTTGCTCGCAGAGCAGATTGGTCAGGCATACATTGAGATCAGCCCTTTACGGGTGGCTTTGTTTCCAGATGCTGAGAATATCCTGCAATACCTGGCGCCAAAGTTCCAGTTGAATTTGATCACCAACGGTTTTAGCGAAGTGCAGGCTGTAAAGCTAAAATCTTCAGGCCTTGGGAAATATTTTCAGGTGATTGTGACCTCAGAAGAGGCCGGGCATAAAAAACCGGATGAGAGGATATTCAATTATGCTTTTGAAAAATCGGGGGCCAAGCCCGCAGAAAGCATCATGATAGGGGATGATCCCGATGTGGATATCCTTGGAGCTAAAAATGTGGGTATGGACCAGGTGCTGTTTGATCCCGATAATAAGTTCCTGCAAAATGGTTGTACTTATTATATAAACAACCTGATTGAGCTCAAGAAAATCCTGTAAACTATTTTAAATAAGTAATTATCTAATGGAAAGTTTCTCGCAGAGAATCACGCTGATTTTCGCGGAAGTTTAATTCAATTAAAAATTTGCAACATCTTTGCAAAAATCAGCGAAAAAAAGCGAGAAAAATATTTGTTGTGCGATTAAAAGATTTTCTAAAACCTGCCAATTACAGTTTTCTGGGCAACGACTTTCTGTCCAATTTTGACAGATAGCTGTGTGCCGACAGGTAAAAAGAAATCCACCCTTGAGCCAAACCGGATGATGCCCATTTCCTCTCCCTGTTTAACTTTATCACCTGCTTTAGAGTAACAAATGATCCTTCGTGCCAGGAACCCGGCAACCTGCCTGATAAGAATATTATCTCCGGGTTTACCCTCCAGCACTACACTTGTACATTCATTCAACTCCGAAGATTTTGGGTGATGGGCGATAAGAAACCTGCCGGGATGGTATTTGGAATATTTGATCACTCCATCAAAGGGATACCAGTTGACATGGACATTTAACGGGGACATGAAAGTAGAAACCATTAACCGTTTTTCATCGAAATACTCCGTTTCATTTACCTCCTCTATGGCAACAACTTTTCCATCAGCCGACGACAGAATATGGTTGCCGGTGTTTATGTTCCTGTTGGGATACCTGAAAAACCGGACAACCCAGAGCAGGAACAGCAACAAACCTGCTAATAGGACATATCGAACAGTTGGGATCCTGATATAATTATCGACTAATAACCACACCACGATTACCGAAATAGTGGAGATCAGGATGATAAGGTAGCCTTCCCTGTGTATTCTCATGATCAGATTAGATTTACGTAAACAAAAACAAATGGTGTAGCAAATAA
>JAUXDH010000150.1 GCA_030618545.1 Chlorobiota bacterium | reverse complement strand
GTAGTCCGGTCAATCCTTACAAGATGTCCTTCCTGCCATTCGGCATAAAAAATATCCGGATTGCCGGGCTCTGTTGCCGGCTGGTGTCCGTCAGCATACAATACCAGTTTCCAGTCCTCATTGGTGATGCCCATGCCATTATCAGTGCGTGAAGGGCCGGTCTGTGTACCATTGTCCTGTGTGCCGCCATAAATATTGTAAAATGGCTCTGCATCATCCACAGCAACTTTATAGAACTGTGTAAGTGGAAGGTTATGGATAAAACGCCAGTTATCGGTATTGTCAAAACTTTCATACACGCCACCGTCGGTGCCAACCAGCAAATAATCCGGATCGCTCATCTTAAAGGCAACCGCATGGTTATCCCCATGTTTCCCTTTTGCATTCATCCGTTTAAACGTCTTCCCTCCATCTTCCGACACCTGCATCCTGCTATCCACCAGAAAGAGTTTGTCAAACTGGTGAGGGCTCGCGTATAGTTCCTGATAGTAGTGAGGACCGGTAGCTCCTCCTACAGCATCCGATTGCTTTTCCCAGGAAGATCCCCTGTCAGTGGATTTGTACACACCACCTTTACGCCTGTCAAGTTCAATGGCAGCATAAATGATATCAGGTTTTTGGGGAGAAATGGCCAGGCCTATTTTCCCCAGATCAGATTTCGGAATTCCTTCTTTAAGTTTTTCCCAGCTTTCGCCACCATCGGTAGATCGGTGGATACCGGAACCGGGGCCTCCGCCCATATAAGCAGCCACATTTCTATGACGCTGCCAGGTGGCGGCATACATTAAATCAGGGTACCTTGGGTCAATCTGTACGTCGGTCACACCAACCCATGCATCATCACCCAGTGTCTTTTTCCAGGTTTTACCGCCATCAATGCTTTTGTAAAGTCCACGCTCACCCCCCTTGTTCCACAGGGGACCCTGAACTGCAACGAAGATTATATTCGCATTTTCCGGGTGGATAATAATTTTGGAGATGTGCTGCGACTCTTTCAGTCCCATATTTTCCCAGCTTTTTCCTCCATCGGGGCTACGGTAAATACCGTCACCAAAGCTTACGTGTCGTCCTCCTACATTTTCTCCCGTTCCAACCCAAACCACACTGGAGTTGTGGGGATCAATGGTTACACAACCAATGGAATAGACTGATTCATCCTCGAAAATAGCTTTCCAGGTTACGCCGGCGTTGGTAGTCTTCCAAACACCACCTGATCCTACAGCTACATACCAGATACTTTCATCCAGGGGATGGATAGCGATATCAGCAATTCTACCCGACATAAAAGCCGGACCTACACTGCGTAATTCGAGTCCTTTAAAGTTTTTTTCTGAGAAAAGTTTGTTTTCATTGTCTTGTGTAAATCCACTAAAGGAAAGTCCTAAAAATAAAAAAACGGCTGTAAGGCCAGTTAAGAGATGCTTCATGTTTTTTGGTTTTAATTCGTGCATCCAAATCTAAGCAAAACTATTGAATATGAAATCAGGGGTCACCAGAATTGTTTTTCCTTTTCTCTGTAATAATTATAGATTTCATGTATAAGCATGATTGAGAGCTTTTATAAAAGTTTAATTTTGCGATCTGTTAATCATCCCCTAAAAATTGTCAATTACAAAAAACTGATAATTGTAAATAGTTTTTATCAAACAAACTGTCCTCAATGAACAATCTTGCCACCTCCATAATCAAATTCCGATGGGCAATCATTATTACAGTTTTGGTCATGACGGTTTTTCTCGGTTTTCAAATCGGGAACATGAAAATTAACTCGGATGTAATCAGCTCCTTACCTGACGATGATCCTGATGCCCAACTTTTCAAAAAAATAGGAAAAGACTTTGGGGGAAACAAGATTGGCATGATCATCCTGGAGACAGATAATATTTTCTCCAATGAAGTTATTGAGCATGTCTGGCGACTCAGTGATTCATTATCCCTGCTTGACGGTATCAGTTCGGTAACAAGCATCACCAACATCCTCGAAATCAAAGGTGGTGAAGATGGCTTTGCCGTTGGTGAACTGATTGATGAGTACGAATTACCTTTTTCTGATGATCAATTATCAGACCTTGAAAAAAGGGTGATGGCCAAGGACATGTACCGTGGAAGCCTTGTTTCTGAAGATGGGACTTCTACAGTTGTGATGTTCAGTCTTAGCGAAGATGCTATGATGCGTGAGGTATCAGGAAATGTCATCAGCCTGACCGAATCACTCAACTTGCCTGAGACCATTTACTATGCCGGACTGCCCATGATGGTCTACGCTATTTCACAGCTAATTGCCGCTGACCTGTTTTTGTTGTTGCCTATTGCATTCCTAGTTATCGCCATCGTACTAATGTTTAGTTTCAGAAGTTTCAAAGGAGTGGCCTTACCACTTGTAACTTCTGCAATAGCTATCGTATGGACCTTGGGATTGATGGTTTTGCTGGGCTTTGAGATGACCATGGTCACTAACAATGTTCCCATACTGCTGCTTGCTGTTGGCAGCGCTTACACTATTCATGTGGTCAATAAGATTAACCAGGTAAGGGAAAAAGACTACCGAAAAGCTATAGTTACCGCCCTTGCCTATATTTTTATCCCTGTTGCTTTGGCGGCGGTCACCACTATGATGGGATTTATGTCGTTCGTCTTTGAAGCCTACCTGACGATGATCAAGGACTTTGGCATGTTTACGGCAATAGGTACATTCCTATCAGCCATCCTGGCGCTCTTCTTTGTACCTGCCCTGTTATTCGGACTGACTTCAAAAAACCGTAAAGCTGAAGAATACAATGTCGCGTATAAGAAATCTGTGCTCTCCAATAGCATCCTTAAGCCACTTAATAATTTGCTTATCAAGCATCCAAAATCCATTCTTATCTTTTGGATAATCCAGACCATTTTTGCTTCCTTCGCCATCTTCCTGATTGAAAGGAATGTGGATATCAAAGATTATTTCCAGGAAGGAGATATGGCGCGAAGGGCAGAAGAGATCATGAGTGAGAAGTTTGGGGGGTCAAAGCCAATCTTTGTACTGTTTAAAGGAGATATTCAGGAGCCTGAAGTATTGAACATGATGCTTAAAACGGAAAATTATCTGAAGCAAAATCCACATATTTATTCAACACATTCCATCGCCAACCTGATCGTTGACATGAATGATGCACTGGGTGAAGGACATCAAATCCCTGATGAAAGAGATAAAATAGAACAGCTCTGGTTCCTGATTGATGGCAATCCGGCCCTGGAACAATTGGTAAGCTATGACCTTGACGAAGCTGTAATTATATCCAAGTTTGATTCGGGTGCAAATGAAGATAAGATAGAACTTGCCGAGCATATTGATAAATTCATCAGAAATAACCAATCAGACGATTACGAGATACAGGCCACCGGTATGCCATTCATCGATCTGAAAATGAACCAGAGCCTGCTGACCAGCCAGATTCGAAGTTTGATCATTGCCATTGTAGCCCTGCTGATTATTGTGGCCTTTGTGCTCAGGTCTTTCAGTGCAGGTGTTTATGCAACTGTGCCTATCATAGCCGCGATTATTGTCTTGTTTGGTATGATGGGAATAGCATCCATTCCGCTTAACATGGCTACCGTACTTGTTGCCAGTGTAACACTGGGAATCGGAATTGACTATTCGATACATGTCATTACAAGTTTTATGAAATCCTTCAAGAATGGAAGGGATGCAGGGGAGGCCTTGAAAGAAACAATAATGATCAGCGGCAAAGCTATTTTGATTAATGTCATCTCTGTTACAGCAGGATTTATAGTGCTGATATTTTCTAAAATGGTACCCTTGCAATATTTTGGCATACTTATGGCACTGGCTATGCTGGGCTCGGGACTGGCAGCTTTAACACTTTTACCGGCTATCCTGGTCCTCGTTCACAGAAACAAATCGTCAGACATAAAGCAAGAAATTGAGAAGACATGATGAAGAAGTATTCATTAACAATAATTGCCTTAACTGTATTTTTCTTTTGTGCCCATACCTCATCAGCCCAGGATGCACTGGAATTGCTTAAGAAGATGGATGATGTGATGTTTTCAGCCAAGGACAGGCAGGGGACAGTAAAAATCACCACTATCAACCAATCGGGTAAGGAAAAGATCAGGGAGGCTGAAATGTTCCAGAAAGGCCATGACTTCAGACTTTATCGTTATACCGCACCCGAATCACAGGTAGGTATTGCCACTTTATCATTACCTGATGGTATCATGTGGATGTACATGCCGGCTTTTGGAAAACCTAAAAAGATCACCCTTTTAGCGAAAAGCCAGTCTTTCTCAGGCACTGACTTCTCTTATGAAGACATGTCTGTTTCTTCCTTTGCGGATAGTTACACCCCAACTCTCATTGAAACCCGTGATGATGTATATATCATTGAGATGGTTCCTGTAAACGAAAAATCAGATTATTCCAAAATTGTGCTGACACTCGACAAACAGCAATTCACCCCCAGGAAAATGGAGTATTACAGCAGGGGAGGGACGAAGTTCAAGGAGGCATCCTACATCTACAATAAATCAGGGGATTATTTGTATGCAGAGCAGGTCATCATGGCCAATCTGAAAAAGCAACACATGACTAAGATACAGTTTACCAGAATACTGTTTAACCAGGGATTATCTGATGATCTGTTTACTGTTGAAAACCTGATTCCTGAGGAAAAAAGAAAAAAAGAGTAAGCTGCATTATTCTTCCTGTTCCTTTTCTTATCAGGCATTTTAATTCTTTCTTACGGCCAGCCTTTTATTTTTACCTTTAGGTATAATTCATATTAATATATCTAGATAGATTCATATTTTTCTTAATTTTGAAGCTCAACAGAACAAAAATCACCACTCTTACTTTAAACTGTTTGTCAGCAAACAAAACTTAATAATTACTAACTAAAATGTTCTTTCATGAAAAACCTAAACACTTTTGTCCTGGTTGTTGCATTCCTTATTTTTACCGGTTCCTATGCACAAACCATTGGAGATTTCACCTCAGTGGAACCGGTTAACCAGAGTACAGACCTTGTCATTCCTTCAAGTCACAGTTTTCAGTACATCATTCAAAATGGAGATGCCTTAACGGCCGGAGGAACCATGCCTGACTTTCACGATTATTCAGGTTATGTACCAATTGGAGGTAGCAGTACAAATGGCTACCTCAGTATTAATTCAGAAAAATTCCCGGGTGGGGTGACAGTTTTAGATGTTAATCTTGATGCCACTAACAGGGAGTGGTTGGTCACTGCATCCGAAAAAGTTGATTTTACACCGGTAGGTGGTACCGCTTACAATTGTTCAGGCGCCATAACCTCCTGGGGAACAGTCATCAGTTGTGAGGAGGTTACTGCCTTTGATGGCAATGGTGATGGATATTACGATTATGGCTGGAGTGTGGAAGTAGATCCCGTCACTAAAGTTGTAATTGATAAAAGATGGGCGATGGGAAACTTTGCCCATGAAAATGTAGCTATTCATCCCAACAACCAAACTTTTTACCAGGGAGCAGATTCTGACCCGGGATACATCTTCAAGTTCGTTGCAGATCAGCCTGAAGACCTGTCATCCGGAAAACTGTATGTTTACCAGGGTTCAAAAAATGGGAGCGGCAATTGGATACTGTTGAATAATACCACCAAATATGAGCGCAACACCACTCTCCAGCAATGTACATCAGTAGGCGCAACAGTTTTCAAAGGAGTTGAGGATATTGAAGTAGGTCCGGATGGCAAACTGTATGTTGCTGTTAAAGACGAATGCGTCGTTTACCGTTTTACAGATTCAGATCCCCTAACAGGAACTACTGTCAGCGATTTTGAAACTTATGCCGGAGGAATGAACTATGACATTGATTACGGAACCGGGACTGTTTCAGAACCGTGGGGATGTGGCAATGATAACCTGGCATTTGATGGGGAAGGTAACCTCTGGGTGTTGCAGGATGGAGATAAAAACTACATCTGGCTGGTGAAGAACGGACATACACAGGCATCTCCTCTGGTTGAACTGTTTGGGGTTTCCCCATTTGGAAGTGAACCCACCGGTATAACCTTTACGCCGGATTACAAATACATGTACATATCCATCATGCATCCCAGCAGCTCAAACAACAGCACCTATCAGCAAGACGCGTTTGGGACAAATGTTGGTTTTGATAAAGACATCACCATAGCCATTGCCCGGATCGAGAACTTCGGCCCGTGCAATGTTACTGTTACCGTATCGGCAACCTCAGATTATAATGGCTATAACGTATCCTGTAATGGAGGAAGTGACGGATCTGCTGAAGTGTTTCCTGCAGATGGCACAGCGCCATATACCTATCAATGGGACGATCCCTTAAGTCAAACCACCAAAGTGGCCACCGGCTTGTCAGCAGGTGTATATTCCGTTACTGTAACTGATGCCGGTGGATGTGTAACTTCAGGCAATGTCACATTAACAGAACCTGATCCGTTGTCTGTTGATGCAGGGGAGAACCAGATTGTTTATTATGGTTATCCTGCTGCAGAATGTGCTACCCTAACTGCAACTGATGAGAGTGGGGGAGTGCCACCCTATTCCTATTTGTGGAGTACAGGAGAAACTACCCAGTCCATTACGGTTTGTCCAGGGCTGACTTCGCAGGAATATTCCGTAGAAATCACCGATCAAAATGAATGCTCATTTACTGATTATGTGAGTGTTTGTGTAATCGATGTGAGGTGTGGAAAAAAACTGAATAAAGTTGAGATATGTCATGTGGATGAAGAGTACCCTGAGCAAATGCATACCATCTGCATATCACGAAAGGCCGTACCCGCACACCTGGCCCACGGAGATATGCTGGGTGATTGTGATGCTGATCGTACGTGTGACGATCAAAAAGATGCGATTTTCAGCAATACCATTACAGGAACAGAAACAGGATCAGCTTTACTGAATTCGTATCCCAATCCTTTTGGAAGCAGCAACACCATCACATTCGAATTACCTCAGGAAGGTCACGTTACACTGAAAATCCTTGATTACTCAGGAAGAGTAGTTGAAGAATTGTATAATGGGTACGCGGAAGAAAGTAAAGCATATCGTTTTAACATTGAAAGCAACAGGTATGTTTCAGGCATATATGTCTGCATCCTTCAGCAGGCAAATGGAAAAAT
>JAUXDH010000149.1 GCA_030618545.1 Chlorobiota bacterium | reverse complement strand
GATCTTGGATTCACCCTTTCTCCAAATAACTATTCCGATGATTACGACTGGGCTGTTTATAGTTTGAATGATTATAAATGCCAGGATATTTATCTGCACGCTGCCGAAATGCAGGTTAGCTGCAATTATTCAGCCGATGACGGCGATACCGGTCCAAACGGAATGTCAAACATGCACTGTCAGAATTCTTCAGGATCGGCTTTTAACGACATGATACCTGTGGAAGCAGGAGATACTTATGTGATCAACATCAGCAATTATTCATCCACCCAATTCGGTTACCTGCTCGATTTTACCATTTCAACTGCTGAGATCTTTGATGATGTGCCACCGGAACTGGATGTGGTTGAGACAGAAGGCCTGGATTGTGGCATTGAGAATCTGACTTTCGATTTTACCGAAAAGGTAAGGTGCAGTACTATTCAGCCCAACGATTTCCAGCTATCTGGCCCGGGAGGACCCTATGAAATTTCAGCAGTTTTTGGCGAAGCTTGTGATGTGGGCGGCGAGATGGAAAAGACATTCACTATCACGTTTTCACCGGCTATATTCCAGGGAGGATCCTTCTCGCTTGATATCCTGCCGTTAAGTTTTATCCAGGACAACTGTGGAAACAGTGCATTTCCCCAATCCCTGGAGTTTGAGCTTGATCTTGCATCATTTCTGGTAGATGCCGGAGACGACCAGGAAATACCATTTCTGGGCACAGCAGAGCTTGATGGTTATGTGGATGGAGGATCAGGTGATTATACCTTTAGCTGGGAGCCTGCAGAAAAACTCGAAGATCCTACCCTTGAAGACCCAACTACTATTCCTCTCATTGAAACAACTGTGTTCTTATTGGAGGTAACTGACAATACAAATTCTTGTGTCAGTACCGATGATGTGACCGTAAAAATAGTAGGAGGGGAGATGAGTCTTAATATCTCCGGCAACCCCGCGATAATTTGTGAGGGTGAATCTACATTGCTGGATGTTACGCCAAGTGGAGGTAGTGGGAACTATACCTATGAATGGTCTTCTGTGCCGACAGGCTTTACATCGAATATAAAAACCCCGACAGCTTATCCGGTGGTTACTACAACTTATAAGGTGATTGTTGATGATGGTTATTCCACCATCAGCGCTGAGGTTATAATTACTGTAAACCCCAAACCTCTGGCGGATGCGGGTACTGACCAGGAAATCAACCAGGGAACATTTACCCAGCTTGAAGGATCCGGAACGATTGGTACGCCTCCTTATACCTTCTTATGGGAACCATCAGCGATGATTGACGGGTCCAATACAATTTCTGATCCAATGACAGTTGTGCTAATGGATCCACAGAATTACACATTAAGAATCACGGACGATAAAAGTTGTGAAAGTGATATTTCAACAGTGCTTATCAACACTGTTGGTGAGGTGTTGTCTGCCTTTCCACAGGCAACGCCTAAAGAAATTTGTTATGGCGGCATCACAACACTAAAAGCCAATGCAACGGGTGGTGGAGGTAACTATACCTACAACTGGACAAGCTCAGAAGCAGGATGGTCAGCAACCGGAGATAACATTAAAGTAAATCCGCTGGAAACCACCACCTATTTTGTGGAGGTAAATGATGGATTCAGCTCTTACAGCGCGCATATCGTTGTTCCTGTTCTTCCTTTGCCTGAAATAAACCTGATGCCTGACGGTTATATCGAGTATGGGGATGACACAATTGTTGCCTGTGTGAGAGATACAATTATCCTTGATGCAGGAGATGAAAATAATCCACCTGCAATGGAATATTTGTGGTCGAATAACTGGGCCGGCCAGTACAATATTGCCAAAACCAATGGTAACTGGTTCGATATGCAGACGCATACAGTGCATGTAAAAAACCCTGTTACTACCTGTAGCAATGAAGCAAGTATTACTGTGGTTTTCGATTTTAATGCATGTTCAATTGGTATTGAAGAATCTGTTTCTGAAGAAATGCCGGTTATCGTCCATCCCAATCCGGGCGAAGGTGTGTTCTTCATGCAATCTGCCGAACCCATACAAAAACTTGAAATAAAGTTGTTAAGCATTCAGGGGACTTTGATTTCCGAATTTACTTATTTGGATATTCCCGCCGGGGGATGGAAAAAGCCATTGGATATCAGTAATATGAATAATGGAATTTATTTGCTCTGGATTAGTGCAGACGGGCTTGGTTCTGTTATAAAGCTGATTAAACATTAAGCATGGGTTTTCAAGGTAAATCTTTTACATTTGCTGAATGGATTTTACACAGGTAGTGAAGAAGGCCTTAATCATATTATTGTTTGCCTTCATTTCTCATCACAATTATTCCCAGGACGATTGCAATTACGAAAGACCGCATCAAACGGATAACTGGATTTTCGGTGAAAGGGCCGGCATTCAGTTCGACAGCGCGAATGCAAATGCCACACCTACAGGCAGCGCTTTTGGAACACCTAACGGAGTTTCCTCTTTTTCGGATGCCAATGGCGACCTGTTAATGTTTTCTAACGGGATAAAGGTCTGGAATGGGGATTATTTCCTGATGAATAACGGAGATGATTTGAAAGGAAATAATTTCGCCACACAATCTTCTTTGTTTGTTCCCTATCCAGGTGATAATAAAAAGTACTACCTGTTTACGGTAGATATGTTTATCCCGCCGTTGTTTACCGATGGGGTCAATTATTCAATTGTGGATTTAACCAATGGTAACTTTGGCGAGGTAACCGGTAAGAATAATTTACTGCTGAAGGAGAATGCCCAGAAGATTACAGGGGTTCAGCATGAAAATGGTACGGACTACTGGGTGATACTTCATGGTTTTGGGCCAAATAAAGGAGATACATTTTATTCATACCTGGTTAGCGATACAGGGCTTGTTACAAATCCTGTCGAAAGCAGGGTAGGGTACACCCATCAGGGGGGTGAAAATAATGCGGCAGGGTATATGAAAATATCCCCGGATGGAAATTCGCTTGCTTTAGTTGTACCTGAAGATGGTATTGTAGAGATTTTTGATTTCAACACCTCAAACGGCAGGGTTTCTAACCCAGTAACAAGTAGCACAGGCCAGTTCAATTATGGTTTTGGTCTGGAATTTTCTCCGGATAATTCGAAATTGTATATCACCACCTCTCCTTTGGGAAATGATACCAATTACCTCTACCAGCTTGATCTGGCAGATTCTAATCCTTTTAATAATCCCTATGTGGTGGAGAAGTACGCAGTTAACCAGTTGGGATCAGCCGACAGCCTGATGGGAGCACTTCAGCTGGGTGTTGATGGGAAGATATACATGTCTAAATTCAAACGAGGATTGCTTGGCAAACCGAACCTGGGAATTATTTACAACCCAAACAGATCTGGCGCTGAATGCAATTACAACTCTTTGAATTACAATAGTAATAACGGTTTTAACCTTGCCGGTGGATTAGGCCTTGTTGGTTTGCCGAATTTTGTTACAACATTTATTGATATTCCACATTTCGTTTACTTCGATCAATGTAATCATGACACCACATTGTTTTCCATAAGAAATACCTCAAACATTGACGATACGGACTGGGATTTTAATGATGATGATGGTGATCAGGTGATCTTTGATCCGTTCAACCCGGGATTTGTTTTCGACCAGCCGGGCGATTATAGTGTAGAGCTTACTGAAACCTTTAATGGTGTCGATTACACTAGCAGCAGAAATGTCAGGATTCATCCCTTACCCTATGTGGATTTGGGAAATGGAGCGGATACATTATTTATCCTGCCAAATACCTCGGTCGTTCTTGATGCAGGAGACTGGGATTACTACTACTGGCAACCCGGCGGCAGCACGGGCCGCTACCTCGAAGTTTCCCAGGAAGGCCTTTACGGTGTTGTGGTGATTGATTCCAATTGTTGCCGTAATGGTGACCAGGTTTATATTATGGTTACTGACCTGTATTTTCCAAATGCCTTCAGGCCTGAGAGCTCGATCCCCGAAAATGCTGTTTTCAAAGTCGTGGGTAATGTATCAGCTCTTGGTGGCTTTGTGTTACAGGTATTCGACAGATGGGGCGGGATGGTATTTGAATCAGAAAATCCTGCTATTGGCTGGGATGGAAACTACAACGGAGAACCTGTTCCTATTGGTACGTATGTGTGGAGGTCAGTTTTCACAGGGTTTGATATTGATGATTCTCCCGGTGCTGAATTCAAATACAGTGGTACGGTCACCCTTATCAGGTAGGGTGATTTATATTTCAATTGGAAAACCACCTTCTTAAAGGGTGGATATTTACTTTTGTTCATAGTTGATTTCCATTAATAAATAGTTTATGAACAGGCTGTTTGAAAAAATATCCCTGGACCTGAAGCTTGAATCCTGGCAGGTGTCCAACACTATCCGCTTAATGGAAGAGGCGGCTACCATTCCTTTCATAGCCCGCTACCGGAAAGAAAAAACGGGTGGGCTTACCGATATCCAGATTTCTGAGATACATAAACTTCTGGAGCTTCTTAGGCAATTGGAAAGCAGAAAGGCAACAGTCCTTAAAAGTATCGAAGAGCAAGGTCTGCTTACTGAAGAAATTCAAGCGAAGATCAGCAGTGCAGATACGTTGAGCCGCCTGGAAGATATTTATCTGCCTTTTAAACCAAAGCGCAAAACCAGG
Organism: Chlorobiota bacterium; assembly: GCA_030618545.1. Taxonomy (GTDB): domain Bacteria; phylum Bacteroidota; class Bacteroidia; order Bacteroidales; family F082; genus JAADID01. The sequence continues at coordinate 2,528 of JAUXDH010000149.1, read as the reverse complement.
GCCGGCACAGCTCGATCACGAGGATTGGAACCATTGGCGAAAATGATCATGTCAGAAAATATTTCTTCTGTTGATAGCGTAGCCCGAAGATTTATTTCGAAGGAAAAAGATGTTGAAACGGAAGAGGAAGCCTTACAGGGAGCACGAGATATCATCGCCGAATGGATCAGCGAAAAGGAACAAACAAGGAATAGCCTAAGACGATTATTTGAAAGGCAGGCCTTGATCAGTTCGACTGTGGTAAAAGGAAAAGAGCAGGAGGGAGAAAAGTATACAAACTATTTCGACTGGCAGGAAAAAGCATCGAAGGCTCCTTCACACAGGGTACTGGCAATGTTCAGGGGTGAAAGTGAAAGTATGCTCAGGCTGAAGGTTGTTCCGGAACAGGAAGAGGCTATCGGGATTGTAAGCAACCAGATATTAAGAGGAAACACTGAGGCTTCAGCACAGAAAAGTTTGGCTGTAAAAGATGCTGTAAAACGCTTGCTCTTTCCTTCCCTGGAAAATGAATTACGTTCATCAATCAAGTCAAAGGCTGATGAAGATGCTGTAAAGGTGTTTTCAGAAAACCTGCAGCAGTTGCTTATGGCTGCACCACTGGGTCAAAAAAATGTACTTGCCATAGATCCCGGATTCCGGACCGGTTGTAAAGTGGTTTGCCTGGACAAAACCGGTCAGCTTGTAAACAATGATAATATTTACCCACATCCTCCCCAGCGTGAAACAGGTCTTGCCGTTAAGAAAATCAAGTCCCTTGTCAATGCCTACAAAATAGAAGCGATTGCCATAGGTAATGGCACTGCCGGCCGTGAAACCGAAGAAATGATATCCAGGATTCGCTTCGACAGGGACCTTACTGCGGTCATGGTCAATGAGAGTGGCGCTTCAGTTTATTCTGCTTCTAAGGTCGCCCGTGATGAATTTCCGGAATATGATGTAACCGTAAGGGGGGCGGTTTCCATTGGCAGAAGACTGATGGATCCGCTTGCGGAACTTGTGAAATTAGATCCAAAAGCCATCGGAGTTGGACAATACCAGCATGATGTGAACCAGAAAATGCTGAGCGAAAGCTTAAAGCAAACGGTTGAATTCTGTGTAAACAGGGTAGGCGTGGACCTGAACACTGCCAGCAAAGAATTGTTGACACATGTTTCAGGTATAGGTAGCAAACTTGCCGGAGAGATAGTTGAATATAGAAATGTTCATGGTCTCTTTGCATCAAGAGAAGCGCTTAAAAAGGTGAAAGGGATGGGGGAGAAGGCGTTTGAACAATCTGCCGGATTCCTGAAAATTAAGGACGGAACAAATCCGCTGGATGCGAGTGCGGTGCATCCTGAACATTACTCCATAGTAAAAAATATCTCCCTTAAAACCGGACTTGGAATAGAGAAACTCATCGGCAACAAAAAGTTTTTATCGACCCTGAAGCCTGAAGAATTTATCAAAGGTGAGGCCGGTGAGTTTACGATAAAAGATATCCTCACTGAACTGGAAAAGCCCGGACGGGATCCAAGAAAGACATTCAAAATGTTTTCATTCAGGAAAGATATTAAGCAAATCGGTGATGTCAAAGAAGGGATGCTGCTGCCGGCAATTGTTACCAACATCACAGACTTTGGTGCGTTTGTTGACCTTGGTGTACACGAATCGGGATTGATTCATAAGAGTCAGATTGCAGATGAGTACGTTAACAAACCTTCTGAATATCTTCAGATGAATCAGCAACTAACAGTCAGGGTATTGCAGGTTGACCTGAACAGGAAGCGAATTGCGTTGAGCCTTATCGGTGTGGAGGAGTAGCAATTTTAGCGCTATTTTTGCGTTCGGCATGAAAAGAGAAATCTAAGTATGATCAGGAATCTATTCTTCATTACCATCCTGTTTTCTCTGCTTGTTTTTGGAAAGCAATTGACAGGCCAGATCATCAAAGGAGAAGCCATCATCGGGGCCAATTTGACCCAGGTTGATGGGGATGAGGTGTATGGCTTCAGGAAAATTGGAGCCAATGTTGGAGCAGGTGTTTTGATTCCTTTTACAAAAAATGGAAAATGGGAGGTGTCACTCGAGGCATTATTCAGCCAGAAGGGATCTTATCAGCGGCCTCAATATGCAGATTCTCTGATTACCGGCGAATATAGATTGAATCTCAATTATACTGAAGTTCCGGTGCTCGTTATGTATACTGATAAAGAGATTATTTCAGCGGGTGCCGGATTTGCCTGGGGGCGGCTTGTAGGTGTGAAAGAGTGGGAGCACGGTCGCCGTGTTGAAAGCACTACTCTCAATAGCGGAACATACAGCAATAACGATTTCAGTATCCTGGGTGATTTGCGTATACGTTTATGGCAGGGACTTAAACTCAACCTGAGATATCAATACAGCCTGGTTAAAATACGAACTCGTGAATTTGAAGATCTCGCAGGTAACTCCTGGACTCGTGACCAGTACAATAATGTAATTACCCTCAGGCTCATCTGGGTATTTAATGAAAAGAAAAGCCAGGAATATTACAGGGATGTCAGAAATTA
>JAUXDH010000115.1 GCA_030618545.1 Chlorobiota bacterium | reverse complement strand
TGTGACCTTAAAGGCAAATATGGCAAATGTTATAAAATATGATGAAGAGAAAATAGCCAGTTTAATTTACATTATTCGTGGAAAAAGAGTAATGATTGATTCTGATCTGGCTGCCATTTATTGTGTGGAAACCAAGATGTTAAAGCAGGCTGTTAGAAGAAACATCAATCGTTTTCCAGAAGATTTTATGTTTGAATTGACAAAGGCCGAATATGATTCTTTAAGGTCACAGTTTGTGACCTTAAAGCGTGGACAACATACAAAATACCTTCCTTTTGTTTTCACTGAGCATGGTTCTTTGATGTTGTCATCTGTATTAAAAAGTGAAACAGCTATAAATGCCAGTTTACATATTGTAAGAGCCTTTGTCAAACTTCGAGAAATGTTGGCATCCAATAAAGAACTTGCCAAAAAAATTGAGGAACTCGAAAAAAAATACGATGAGCAATTCAATGTTGTTTTTGTGGCAATCAGACAATTGATGCAAAAACCTGAAAAATCAAACCGAAAGTCGTTAGGCTACAGATACAAAAACAAGAAATAACCTTCAAAAATGAAACCTAACTTTAAAAATATAGACATCAAAAGGAGTCCAAAATGCCATCCGGATGCAAATGTATGGGAAGATGAAAACAGGATCAAGGCAGATTGGTCAACACCAGAGCAAATCGACGTAAAACCTGTCTACACCAAAGAAGACTTAAAAGGAATGGAACACTTGAATTATGGCGCAGGTCTTCCACCATTTTTAAGAGGCCCTTATTCAACAATGTATATCACACGACCCTGGACTGTCAGGCAATATGCAGGATTTTCAACAGCAGAAGAGTCGAACGCATTTTACAGAAGAAACCTTGCCGCAGGCCAAAAAGGATTGTCTGTTGCCTTTGACCTGGCCACGCACCGTGGCTACGATTCAGATCATGAGCGCGTCGAGGGAGATGTTGGTAAAGCAGGTGTAGCAATAGATTCCGTTTTGGATATGAAGATATTGTTTGACGAGATACCCCTGAACGAAATATCTGTTTCCATGACTATGAATGGTGCAGTATTGCCGGTCATGGCTTTTTATATTGTTACGGCGCTGGAGCAAGGTGCAAATCTGGATGAACTTTCAGGCACTATTCAAAACGATATCCTAAAAGAGTTCATGGTGCGAAACACTTATATTTACCCGCCGGAACCCTCTATGAAGATCATTGCCGACATTTTTGAATACACTTCCAGGCACATGCCCAGGTTCAACTCAATTTCTATTTCCGGCTACCATATGCAGGAGGCCGGGGCAACCGCAGATATTGAGTTGGCCTATACCCTCGCTGACGGGCTTTCTTACATTCGTACCGGCCTGAAGACAGGGCTAAGCATTGACGAGTTTGCACCTCGTCTCTCGTTCTTCTGGGGATTAGGCATGAATCATTTTATGGAGATCGCCAAACTGAGGGCTGCCAGGATGCTGTGGGCTAAAATTGTCAGTCAATTTGAACCAAAGAATCCGAAATCCATGGCGCTAAGGACACACACCCAGACTTCGGGCTGGAGCCTTACCGAGCAGGATCCATTTAACAATGTTGCCCGCACCTGTGTTGAGGCGCTGGGTGCCGCATTGGGACACACGCAATCGCTGCATACAAATGCACTGGACGAAGCCATTGCCTTGCCTACTGACTTTTCTGCGAGGATCGCACGCAATACCCAGATCTACTTGCAGGAGGAAACAGATATTTGCCGTTCTGTTGACCCATGGGCCGGTTCCTATTACGTAGAAAGTCTTACGGAGGAAATTGCCGGCAAGGCATGGGCACATATCCAGGAGATTGAAGAAATGGGTGGAATGTCTAAAGCAATTGAAACCGGATTGCCCAAGATGAGGATTGAAGAAGCTGCGGCACGCAAACAGGCCAGGATCGATTCACACAAAGATGTGATAGTTGGTGTGAACAAATTCAAACTTGACAAAGAAGATCCGATAGAAACGCTGGACATAGACAACACCGCGGTTCGTGACGCACAACTGAAAAGACTTGCCAGGCTTAAGGAAAACCGAAATGAAGAAGAAGTGCAGCAAGCATTGAAATCAATAAACGAAGCTGCCAGATCAGGAAAAGGAAATCTGCTGGCCCTGTCAGTTGATGCTGCCCAAAAAAGAGCCAGCCTGGGGGAAATCTCTTTTGCTATGGAAGAAGTATTTGGCAGGTATAAGGCAGTAATCCGTTCCATCAGTGGTGTGTATTCATCGGAAGCCGGAAAGCAGGATTCTTTTATAAAAGCTCATAAACTTGCTGATGAATTCGCTGAGATGGAAGGTCGACGTCCGAGGATCATGATTGCGAAAATGGGGCAGGATGGCCATGACCGGGGCGCTAAGGTTGTCGCGACCGGCTATGCCGATATCGGATTCGACGTTGACATTGGGCCGCTATTCCAGACACCCTCTGAGGCGGCACGTCAATCTGTAGAAAATGATGTACACATTCTTGGCGTTTCAAGCCTGGCAGCAGGCCATAAAACACTGGTACCACAAGTAATTAAAGAATTGGCCGCCCTTGGAAGAGAGGACATCATGGTAATTGTTGGTGGTGTGATACCACCACAGGACTACCAGTTCCTTTACGATGAAGGAGTAGTGGCCATATTTGGGCCTGGCACGGTAATTTCAGAAGCAGGGGTTAGAATGCTCGAATTATTAATCGAAGCGAGAAGATGATCTTTTTCAGGTATATCTTATCCTTACTTTTTATTGTTAGTTCGTTTCAGGCCGGCGCACAGGACACCCTCAACGTGATGCACTACAACCTCCTCAACTATGGTGTGATCACTGATTATTGCGACAATTCCAACAACAACATCGACGACAAGGAGAGTTACCTGAGAACAATTGTCAATTACAATCTGCCGGATATTTTAACAGTAAATGAAATCTCTAAATCTGAAATCATCCATCAGCGGCTGCTTGACAATGTGTTGAATTCAAATGGCAGGTTTTATTTTCGTAAATCGTCCTTTTTATCAGGGATAGATTCCAGGATTGTAAATATGCTTTACTACAACTCGAAGAAACTTACTTTTTATTCTCATTCTATTGCTCAGAGTTACATCCGGGATATAGATGTCTATACATTGTATTACAATGCAAATGATCTGGTAAATGGTGATACTGTCTTCATTCATTGTGTTGTGGCGCACCTGAAAGCCGGGGATGGTGTATCAAATGCGAACAAGAGAAACAGCATGGCTGCAAATACCATGAATTATCTTGATACTAACAGGGAACCTGGTAACTACTTACTGATGGGGGATTTTAATATTTATTCCGATGAGGAACCTGCTTATGTCCAGTTCCTGTACTATTCAAATTCTTCCTGGCGTTTTAATGATCCAATTGATCGTTCAGGTCCCTGGTCGAACAACAAGAATTACAGTGATGTCCATACCCAATCCACACATGCATCTTCCAATGGGTGTGCTGCCCCCGGTGGAATGGATGACCGTTTCGATTTTGTATTGATTTCCGACGATATTGAGGAAGGCAATAGAAGGGTGAAATACTTACCCGGCAGCTATGATGCAATTGGCCAGGATGGCGAACATTTTAACAGCTCTATTATTTCTTCTCCAATAAATACGAGTGTTCCGAATGATGTATTGTATGCCCTCTATTTTAATTCTGATCACCTGCCGGTAACAATGAAAATTGTTGTCGATAAAATACTGGACATTTCTGAACTAAGGAATACAGAATTTCAAGATATAGTTATTCATAACCCCAGCGGAAACTTGCTGCGAATGACGGTAACTGCGAGAGAAAACACCCGTTTAGCATTAGACATTATCAACCTTTCCGGTCAGGTAGTTTTCGCAAATCTAATGGAATTAAGTACCGGATCAAATTCAATCAACTTTGATGTTGGCAGTTTGAAAAAAGGATTTTACCTTGTTCGGTTTACCGATTCAAATGGCAATACGGTTATAAAAAAGCTGGTGAAAAACTAGGTTTTCAGTTTTGCTGACTTTTTCTTGGTTTCAAAATACCTGATCCCTTCTTCTGTAGCGATACTTCTCACAAAGCGTTCGAACATCTGACTGAACATCGTTTCGAAAGAAAAATCTTCGGGTGGGAAATTCTCTGTATCATGGAGATCGATTAGCCGCCGAATGTAAAGCCTGGCAACCAGTTCGATGCTTACATCATCCCGGTACATGCCCTGGCTGATTCCCTTTTGCAGGTTAATCTGGATTTTGCCGTAAATAAAGTTGATCCGCTCTTCGATATGCTTACTGAAAGTCTCCGGATACTTCTCCTCATATGTGTGAGTGATAGAAGGGCTCAGGTGGTAGAATCTTCTTGACATTTCGGTTCCGACGGTAAACAAGATATCAATTGCATCAAAGTACCCGTCAAAATCATGTTCTACGAAAATCTCTTCAAAATTTCGACGTTCATCCTCAAGAATTTTTTCCACCAGTTTCTCTTCAGTAGGAAAAAACTTATCCAGATCTTCATTTGAAATGCCAGGATTTTTGTGCAATTTTTCCAGAGAAATCGCATCGATTCCCTTTTCATTGGCGATGGTCCTGATCTGTTCTATCAATGTCCTCAACTCCTGACCCATAAGATGAACTCAACGGTTTGAGGCAAAAGTAAAAAAATAAGAATAAATTGGAATTACGATTCTGATGAGTTATCAACTGTTTTATTCAATTAATATCATCTTTCTCTTTTGCACCAGGTTTCTGTGGCTAAGTACAAACCAATAAACGCCTGAAGGAAGATGATAATTGCTTGCTTCGAATGCCCTCACATATTTACCTCGTTCCAAATATTCATTATCGATCATTGTTGTAATTTGCCTGCCATAAGTATCATAAACTGCCAGCGTTACATTAACAGGCTCACGAAGTTTAAATTTGAAATAAGTTGTCTCCCTGAAGGGGTTTGGATAATTCTGGAACAAACTGAATGGCATCATTTCCGTAGGTTCGCGCACATCTACTGTCATATCGATTATAGCAGTATACAGAGACATGTTGGTTCCATCAGCCCGGGCCCAGATCGGTCGTACCTGTTGGTTGTAAGCTGTAATATTGGTGTAATCGCCAAAGAAAACATTGCTGGAGGGTAAGAAAGGCGATTCACTGATCTGGTAATTTTGAAAAGTTTCACCCCCATCAGTTGATCTTGCCATATACACATCGGTGTTCCGGTTATTATAATTGCGCCTGTCATAGAAAACGATATAAATATCTCCGTTCGCCTGATCGATGGTCATCCAGGTAAAAAACTGTTGCTTGCCAGGGGGATCATCGTTAACCCGTAAAGCTGAGGTCCAGGTATCTCCTCCATCTGTTGACTTAGCTATCCATACATCTGTATCATCCGTACCATTTCTCTGGTCTGTCCAGTTGATGTAAATGGTACCGTTGTAATCTGATCCACTGATATCGCAGCAGGTTACAGGAAGGCCGTTGCATCGACTGATGCCCGGAATATCATAGTCCCAGCCTTCAGGCTGAGGATCAACAAAAATATCTTCTTCGAGCCAGGTTACTCCCTGATCCATTGAGCGATCAAAGACAATGCCTTCAGGGCCAGACCATGCCACGTAGATTTCGCCATTCGGTCCAACTGCGGGAACAGCGCCCTCTGTTGTTTCATCGCTGTCAACACAATTACCGGATACCTCATTAATCTGTATAGCATCTGACCAGGTTTCTCCATTATCGATCGATTTGCTGAACATGATATTGCTGAACTTGGTGGGATCCGGTGTGCCATATTGGTCAAATTGTGTCCACGTAACATAGATATTGTTGTTTGCACTGTCGACAACCGCCCATTCCTTATCCTGGGCTTTGGTGCCGTTTAAGCCCATATAAGTTCCATCTGTCCATTCTCCTTCGTCGATATCGAATTTCTGACAAACGATTCTGTCAATCCAACTACCTTGCTGTGGATTTGATAAATGAAAGAAATAATATGTTCCGGCTGTATCTACGATCAGGCATGGATCGCCCCAAACCCCATACTCGGGAGACTCAAGATTGCCTCTGCTCCAGTTGTAGCCACCATCAATAGAATAATAATAACTACGGAGGTTTGAACCGGCAACCAATTCATTTGGGTTCCTGGGATTCATGACAATTGAAGGCTCGTTTGGGCTTTGCGATGTGCTGATCAACACATTTGGAAATTGGCAATATCCATCAATAGCAAAAACGGCAACTAAGAAAAAGAGTAAGATACCTCTCATATCCTCAATGATTTGGTTGCAAATCAAAAAATCAAAACAAATCTGTTTCTGGCAGAAGTTGCAAAATTACAACAAGTTGTCCAAAAATGGGCTTTTTATTTCATATTTTTGGGTCTGATAAAGAAGACCTTCCCAATATGAAGAAAGTTGCGCTGCACTGGCAAATATTAATTGCACTCATTCTGGCCATAATTTACGGCCTGATTTTTTCCACCTCATATCAGCTCACTGAGGATTCCTATAAATCGTTGAACAGAAGGTTTGTCCCTGTTGAAATACAAGATAAACTTCATTCCCTGGATGGAAAGGCTTTTTCAAGCTGGTCAGTGTTTGATGCAGAATTAGACAAACTGCCGGACGCTGAAAAACTTGAGAATTACAAACCGGCTATCATTCAGGCTGCTTATTACAATCCCCCGGTAAAGTATGTAAGCTGGATGGGAGACCTTTTTATCAGGGCACTGAAGATGCTCATAATACCATTGATTCTGTCTTCTTTGATTTCCGGAATTACAAGTATTGGCTCCGGAAGCAATCTTGGAAGGCTGGGCATAAAAACGATGCTCTATTACGTGATGACCAGCTTTTTCGCCATCATTACAGGTCAAATACTTGTTAACATTTTCCGTCCAGGTGTAGGGGCCAACATCAACTTTATCCAGGAGGTTGAAGGCCTTGTTGAAAAGCAAAGGTCTTTTCTGGAGATCATCATTGGCATCGTCCCTGATAACATATTACAGGCGATGGTGCAAAATGACATGCTTTCCATCATTTTCTTTGCTCTTCTTTTCGGTTTCTTCATTACTAAGATTTCGAAAAAACATCAGCAGGTGATGAAGGATTTCTTCACGGCGGTATTTGAGGTAATGATGAAAATTACCTTGTTTGTGATCAGGTTCACCCCTTTTGGGATTTTCGGCATTGTGGCCAAAACCGTTGCCGACCAGGAAGACCTTGGCGGACTGGTTACAAGTATGGGGCTTTACATGCTGACAGTCATCCTGGCACTTGGAATACATGCGATCATTACCTTGCCGCTGCTCGTGAAATATCTTGGCAAGGCAAATCCTCTCAAGCATTTCAAAAACATGACCACTCCCCTGCTCACTGCATTTTCAACCTCCTCGTCGGGGGCCACATTACCATTAACTATGCAGGCTGTCGAAGAGAAATCAGGCGTTTCAAATAAGATCAGCAGCTTTACCTTACCGTTGGGAGCCACGGTGAATATGGACGGGACAGCGCTTTATGAATGTATTGCCGCCATTTTTATTGCACAGGCTTACGGAGTAGAGCTTACTTTTGTCCAGCAGATCATTATTGTTTTCACAGCACTATTGGCTTCTATTGGTGCTGCTGCTATTCCCATGGCCGGATTGGTTATGATCACCGTGATTTTAACGGCAGTTGGTTTACCATTGGAAGGTGTCGGGTTAATTTTGGCTGTAGACAGGATATTGGATATGTTCAGGACAGCCACTAATGTATGGAGTGACAGTTGTGGTGCAGTGGTAATTGCTAAAACAGAAGGGGAGGAGTTAAAGGTTTAAATAATGAGATATATATTTTAACCCTTCAGGCTAATTTTATTGACGCGTATTTTCTTGGGGCGCTGCCCCAAGATATGGTATTAGAGGCTTTCAGCCTCAGTTGACACTGGTTGTGACATTTGATTTAAAAGCCTGAAAGGCTTAGATACCGAAACTGGGGGCATCGTCCCAAGAATAGAGAGGGACATCGTCCCAAGAATTTGAATGGGGCATCGTCCCTAACACAAAAAAAGAATCATGAGCAAAAACAAAAAAATCGGAATCCTAACCGCCGGCGGAGATTGCCCCGGACTTAATGCCGCCATCAGGGGAGTTGGGAAAACCGCCATTATAAAATACGGAATGGAAGTTATCGGTATATCTTCCGGATTTTTAGGGTTAATAAACAAGGAATATACAATACTTGAAGAGTCTATGCTATCGGGTATTCTGACCGAAGGAGGTACTATTCTCGGCACTTCGCGTGAAAAACCTTTCAAGAAAACAGGCCACCTTTCCATCGACAAGCCCAAACTCATAAAAAATCATTACGATGAAATGGGGCTTGATTGCCTCGTGATCATCGGTGGAAACGGCACCATGAAAACAGCAGCTTTGCTTGCAGAAGAAGGCCTTAATGTTGTCGGCCTGCCTAAAACCATCGACAATGACGTGTGGGGAACAGACCAGACTTTTGGATTCGATTCGGCATTAAACATTTGTACTGATGCAATCGACCGCTTACATTCCACAGCCAACTCCCATAAGCGAATAATGGTCATCGAGATCATGGGGCATCACGCCGGTTGGCTTACACTCTATGCTGGAATGGCCGGGGGTGGTGATGTGATTCTTATCCCTGAATTGGACTACAACATCAAGGTTGTAAATGAATATCTCCTGAAAAGGGCCAGAGAGAACAAGGATTACTCCATCGTAGTTGTGGCAGAAGGGATAAATCACCCGAAAAAAAGATCAGCAGCAGGATTTATTTCTGAAGAAATTGAAAATGGAACAGGCCTGGAAACCCGTAAAACGATACTCGGTTATATCCAACGTGGCGGAAGTCCCTCACCCATGGACAGGATACTTGCTACGCGCTTTGGTGCTACAGCAGTAAACCTGATCGC
>JAUXDH010000011.1 GCA_030618545.1 Chlorobiota bacterium | reverse complement strand
TGCATGTGTACAAGATTCCAAATGATACTACTTCTTATCAACTGGAACTCTTACCCTTCGGTACCAGCATCTACTACAGGATGAGAACTTATCATGCTCAAGACACTTCTTCCTGGTCTGGCGCGAGATCCTTTTTCACCCTGGCCGCTCCGGAACTTGATAAACCCAAGGATGGAACCAGTGATGCTGATTTGTTAACTCTTTTCGAATGGGATGAATATGAGGGGGCTGTAGATTATATATTCCAGATAGATGATGATGAAAATTTCGAGTCTCCCTTTGAGACATTTGTCGACTCCACTTCCATCTATTATCAAATGAATATTTTCGATAGGACATACTACTGGAGAGCAAAAGCTCAGCATCCGCTTGATGTTTCAGAATGGTCGGAAGTATTTGATGTTACAACTGCTTCTACGGTTATACTTGATAGTCCTAATGATGGCGAAACAGACGTTACATCCTGTCCAAAGTATTTGTGGGAAGAAATAGAAGGCTCGAAATCGTATCAGATTATGGCAGATACAGATGAAAATTTCGGTGACCCAATGGTTGATATAACAGATATCCCTTCCTACCAATGCCAGAGCCCTTTGCAAAAGAAAACGATTTATTACTGGAAAGTAAGGGCAATATCAACGATCGATACTTCCGCATGGAGCCAGGTGTGGTCATTTGAAACAGAAGGGAATATTGGAATAGAAGATGAGTTTGCAGCCGATGCTGTTGAAGTATTTCCTAATCCCAATGAGGGTATTTTTACGCTAGCCATCAGCAGCCTTACTCAGGACACTTACCACATTTCGATCAGCGATTTAACAGGAAGATTAATCATGGAAGAGAGCATCTTGTTAAACACCGGAGACAATAGTAAGGATTACAAACTCGAAAAGCTCGAAAAAGGCATCTATCTGCTCAAATTACAAAAAGGAGATGCTTCCGTTACAAAGAAGATATTTATCAAATAACAAGGATTGAATTAAGCAGTCATCGGGGTTTCATTCATTTGAGACCCCTTTTTCTTAGTACTTATTGAATCGTTTTCCAAAATTAAAGGAAAGGTAGGCGGTGGGAAAAAACATCTGATTGGTTCCGGCCATTATCTCCAGGCCCATAGGCAGGACATCCATAGTTACTCCAACTTCCAATGCCCTGATCTTTGTGTTGTTCTTGCCAAATTCAAAATTCAACCCGGCTTTTCCATATACACCCGGGTGGAAGGTTATTTCACCCAATCCCTTTGTAAAAGGAGCCCTGCCATAAATATCATCCCAGGGTTGCTGGTCATTATTGAATCGTTCGGTTTTTATTTCAAAGGAGTAACCACCTCCGGGACTTTCGTAAAAATATATAGTATAATAATAGTATGGTTTGGCAATTCCAATACTTGCACCCCCTCCAAAAATAAACCTGAGTTCAACCCCTCCCCAGTAAGGTTTCCTGTTGAGCAGCTTTTTCCACATCATTCCTGCTCTAAGGAAGTAGGCATAGTTCATTTTGCCATAAACATATCTTCTGGAATTGGCAAAGTAGGGATTGATAACCTTTGCCTCTTTATAGGCTTTCATCGAGACAAATTCAATCTCGAACACACGGCTTTTGAAATAGGTGATGCGTTTACCCCAACGATACCTTACACCAAGTCCAAGATTGTGGGCAACAATCCCGAACGATCTCTGCTTGTTATAAAGAATCAAATTATCCAGACTATCAACCTCTTCAGTATCGAATTGGGCAAATGCACTGAATGAACTGATTATTAAAAGCAGTACAATCGATATTTTTCCAACTACTTTCATATCAGGGTAAGAAGAATCCGGTATTAACCGGATTTATTTTGCATGCATGCAAGGGGTATAAGGTCAGACTAATATTTAACCTCTTTTTGATATTTGTGGGTTTCGCCGTAGGCAGCACACTTACTTGAAGATGCACATGAGCTTGCAAACACTACCAACAAAACCAACGCCGAAATCACTATCAATACTTTTTTCATAACTTTACAATAAATTGCCTGTCAACACACAAAGAAACACAGAATTTATATAAATAACAACATTTTCTCCGTTTTATTATCAATAGTAATGCCAAAAACCGCCTATGTCTGAAGTAGCTCCTAAAATTGAAGAAAGTTGGAGGGAAGCGCTGCGTGATGAATTTGAGTCTTCATATTTCCAGACGTTAAAAGAGTTCCTGAAAGAAGATAAAAAAGCAGGTATCATTTATCCTCCCGGACCGCAAATGTTCGCTGCATTTAATCATACAGCACTTACTGCGGTAAAAGTAGTTATCCTTGGACAGGATCCATATCATGGCAAGGGGCAGGCAAATGGATTGTGTTTCTCAGTAAATGATGGCGTTAAGATGCCGCCTTCACTGGTCAATATTTTTAAAGAGCTAAACAGTGATTTGAATATATCCATTCCAAAATCCGGTAATCTGGTTAAATGGGCTGACCAGGGTGTTTTTTTACTTAATGCCACCTTATCTGTTAGAGATGGTAAACCCGGATCACATCAGGGAAAGGGATGGGAAGACTTCACTGATAATGTCATCAGGACTGTTTCCGATCTCAGGGCAGGAGTGGTTTTCCTGTTGTGGGGAAAATTTGCACAGGATAAAAAAGCATTGATAGACCAGGAAAAACACTTTGTACTTGAAGCGCCGCACCCTTCACCTTTTTCAGTAAACCGGGGTTTTTTTGGATGCAGGCATTTCTCCAAAACAAATCACTTTCTTGAAGAAAATGGACTTGGAGGCATCGATTGGGATCCCGCAGGTAAATAGTGCATAATTAATACCCGGATTATTTCTTGGGTTCCAGATTTTTATATATTTAACCATTCGCACTAAACATTAATTTATGAGGAAATTTACGATTCTGATGTTGATTATTGTGTTTTCAACATCAGTATTTGCCGGGGGCTATCAGGTTCGTCTCCAGGGAAACAAACAAACTGGAATTGGACTTATAGGGACACCCCTGGTTTATGGTTCCAGTTCTATCTTTTACAATCCAGGTTCATTATCTTTTATGGAGAAGAACTGGCATTTTGAAGTGGGCGCCAATGCCATATTCGCGACTGCGGCATTTCAAAAAGCAAACAGCGATTACCAGGCCGAGACGTCCAATCCAATTGGCACACCTTTTAATGTGTACGCTGCAGGAAAAATCAACAAACTGATTACCATTGGGGTTGGAGTGTACACACCATATGGAAGTTCGGCAGCCTGGGATAGCGACTGGGCCGGTAGATTGCTGGTACGCGACATATCCCTGCAGGCGTTTTTTATTCAGCCCACAATTTCATTCAACATCAAAGATGTGGTTGGGATTGGTGCCGGATTCATTTACGCTGTTGGAACTTTTGAATTGAACAAGTCATTGAACTACAGTGGTGACGCGTCTGCAAGCCTGTCTGGTGGTTCAAGTGATATTGGATTCAATATCGGACTGTTCATTAAAGCTGGTGACAGGGTCACAGTAGGATTGGATTACAGGTCGGAAATCATAATAAAAGTCACAGATGGTGATGCCAAATTTAACATCCCTTCGTCGCTTGAATCATTGATACCAACAGATAACAAATTTGAGTCTGACTTACCTCTTCCTTCAAATTTCGACCTTGGGATTTCTGTACGTGTCTCCGATAAGGTGATGCTTGCCTTTGAAATGAATTGGATTAATTGGAGTGTTTACGATACTTTAAGTTTTAAATTTAAGGAGGCAGGCGATCTTCTCGATTCAAAAAACCCCCGCAGATACAGAGACTCTTTTATTCCACGAATTGGAATTGAATGGGCAATAAGTAAGAAAGTTATCTTCAGGGGAGGAGTTTATTATGACCAGACCCCATCTAATGAGGACTATTTTTCACCTGAAACTGTCAGTCTGAATACTTTAGCTTATACACTTGGATTGTCGATTGAGCCTGTTGAAGGATTGAGTATCGATTTATCATTTCTAAACTTATTCGGTTTACAGGAGTCGAGGACTTATCTGCCTGATAATTTTAGTGGTACTTATGAGTCGATTACCTATATCCCCGGACTAGGAATAAGTTATACTTTTTAATCTCTAAACTGAATTGACAATGAAGACAATATCTATCATATTAATATCCTTACTGGTTCTTCTTTTTTCATGTAAACCGGTAGTTGATGAATTCACACCCGGCTCAAACCATTTAGACTTCAGCAGATTCGCGGTGCTTGGAAATTCACTCTCGGCCGGCTTTGCTGATGCTGCTCTTTACCGCTCAGGACAAGAGTATGCTTTCCCGAATATAATGGCGCAGCAGTTCAAAACGGTAGGTGGTGGTACTTTTAATATACCATTTATGCCTACAGAAGATGGAGTAAGGCCGAATACGACCTCCCAGGGAATCTATTTTTCAACTAAACTTAAAGTAGGTTATTCAATGGATTGTTTGGGCAATACTTCACTTTCACCTGTACCGGCTGTGGAAAACCCCGACCAGCAAAAACTTTTCCAGGAATTATTAACCTCTGTAGCTGCCCTGGGACCTTTCAACAATACCTCAGTTCCGGCTACGGGTATCACTCATTTATTTTTTGAAGGTTATGGCGTCCTCAATCCTTATTATGGCCGTTTTGCCGAAAACCCGCCAAAAGACAGACTTATTGATGAGCCGGCAAAGATTGATCCTACCTTTTTCTTTTTCTGGATAGGCGCCAATGATGCTTTGGGCTATGCGTCTTCAGGAGGTGTACAACCACTTACCCCGGTATCAGGGCCAATAGGTGTTGGCTTCGACGCGACCTATAACGCCGCGATTGCAACTATGGTCTCCTATGCTGACAAAGGCCTCATCGGTAATGTGCCCGATGTGACCGCTGCTCCCTATTTCACTACTGTTCCTTATAATCCAATTGTATTGACTGAACAGGCCCAGGTGGATGCCTTAAATGGTGCATATGCACAGTATAATCAACTGATGGAAGCCAATGGCCTTCCATACAGGATCAACTTCGCGCTGGGACAAAATCCTATGGTGATCATGGATGTTGATATGCCGTTGCCTCCGCCTTATGAGCAATTTAAATTCAGACAGGCCAAAGAAAATGAGTATGTGCTGTTATCCATTCCACAGGATTCAATTAAGTGTGGTGGCTGGGGTACACAGAAACCTGTTCCGAATAAGTACGTTTTGACTGAATTGGAAACTGCTAATGTTGAATCTGCTGTGGATGCCTATAATAGCATTATTAAAAAGGCAGCGGAAGACTTTAACCTCGCGCTTTTTGATGCATTTACATTCATCGGGAAAACAACTGAAACAGGTATAGTTGAAGATGGGATAACTTTCACTGGATCTTTCATTACCGGCAATACTTATTCAACGGATGGTCTGCATCTGTCACCGCAGGGAAATGCAATGGTCGCCAATATCTGTATTGAAGCAATTAACGGGAAATATGGATCAAATGTGCCATTGTGCAATGTGACTGATTATCCTCCCTTATTATTGCCATAAAGGCTGATAGGCGATAAGTCTACTTTAATCGCAATACCAGGTCATCTGAATTAACCAGGGTTCCTGCACCTAAAATGATGTCAGCAATTTCTGCATTCTGAATGGCCGTAATCGTGGTTTCCATCTTCATTGCTTCGATAATGAACAATGGCTGATTCTTTTTGACCTCCTCACCTTTTTCAACGAGAATCTGTGAGAGCAGTCCCTGCAAAGGAGATCCGATGTGGTTGGGATTACCCGGATCAACTTTCTCATTTTCCTCCACTTCAACACCCATGGATTGGTCGAGGATGTCAATATTCCTGGATTGCCCGTTAACCCTGAAGAAAACAGTCCGGTATCCTGCATCATTTGGCAGGCCTATGGACAACAATTGTACGATGATGGTTTTTCCCGGAGCTATCTCAACAAATATTTCTTCATTTACCTTCATCCCATAGAAAAAGTTTAGCGAAGGCAACTTTGAAATGTTTCCGTAGATTTTCAGTTTTTCCATGTAATCTTCATAAACTTTAGGATAGAGTCTGTACGAGAGGAAGTCAGTAATTTCCGGCTCCCTGGAAAGATAGTTCACAAACTTCTTTTTGAAAGCATTGAATTCTTTTTCGAACGCAATCGGTTCCAGATGTTCGTTTGGAAGGTCAGTATAGGGTACTTTATCTTTCAGGATAATTTTTTGCAATTCCTTCGGAAATCCCCCCTGCGGTTGTCCAAGGTCGCCCCTGAAAAAGGCCTGGACAGATTCAGGCCAGGAAATGGAATCACCTTTTTCAAGTACCTCCGACGCTTTCATTTTATTAGTTACCAGGTAAAGAGCCATGTCGCCAACAACCTTGGAACTGGGTGTAACTTTTACGATATCGCCAAATAATTGGTTTACCTCTCCATAGGATTGTTTCACCTCTTCAAACTGATCCCCCAGCCCCAGGGCATTCATCTGTGGTTTCAGGTTCGAGTATTGACCACCAGGGATTTCATGATTGAAAACCTCTGCAGTGCCGGCTTTCAATCCCGATTCAAAGGGATAGTAACATTCTCTCACAGCTTCCCAGTAATTGGAGAACTGGTTGAGTTTTTGAATATCCATTTTGTTCTCCCTTTCATGGAATTGCATCATCTCAACAATTGAATTGAAGTTAGGTTGAGATGTTAAACCCGACAGGCCACCAAGTGCCACATCAACCACATCAACTCCCGCCTCAATGGCTTTCAGGTAGGTAGCATGCTGTAAGGCTGAAGTATCATGGGTGTGAAGGTGGATAGGAATGTTTATGGTTTCTTTCAAAGCAGTAACCAGCTCACCGGCCGCATACGGTTTTAGTAAACCGGCCATGTCTTTGATTGCCAGGATATGCGCACCTGCATTTTCAATGTCTTTTGCAAGCCTGAGGTAATAATCAATGTTATACTTACTCCTGTCCGGATCGAGAATGTCGCCTGTGTAACACATGCTCACTTCTGCAAGGCCTTTGGTCCTGTTGCGGACATAACTGATGGTGGCTTCCATCGCTTTCAGCCAGTTCAGGGAGTCGAAGATCCTGAAGATGTCAATTCCTTTTTCCCAGGATTCGATCACAAAACTTTCGATAAGGTTATTGGGGTATGCAGTATATCCAACGGCATTGGATCCCCTGATAAGCATTTGCAAAAGGATGTTGGGAACGCGATTGCGTAGTTTTTCAAGCCTTCTCCATGGATTTTCCTGCAAAAAGCGTAAACATACATCAAAGGTGGCACCTCCCCAAACTTCCATGCTGAATGTTTCCGGATGGTTCCTGGCAAAGCTTTCGGCTACTTTGAGCATATCATAGGAGCGGATGCGTGTGGCCAGGAGCGATTGATGTGCATCCCTGAAAGTGGTATCGGTGTAGTAGATTTGCTTTTCGCTTTTAAGCCATTCTGCAAACTTCTCAGGGCCAAGTTCGTTAAGCAAATCTTTAGTGCCTTTTGAATACCCGGATTCTGAATCGAAATCCGGAACCCTGGGAGTAACAAACTTTCTATTGGCATCCACAAATTTAACATCCGGATTTCCGTTCACGATCACCTCACCGAGATACCTGAGGGTTTTAGTTGCCCTGTCCCTCCGTAGGGCAAAACTAAATAGTTCGGGATGCTCTTTGATAAAATTGACTGTGGCCTTTCCTTCTGTGAAGGTCTTATGGTTAATGATATTTTCCAGAAATTGAATGTTGGTTTTAACACCCCTGATCCTGAATTCTATCAAAGCCCTGGTCAACTTTCTTACTGCACCGTCCAAAGTGTTGGAGTGCGCGGTTACCTTCACCAGCAAAGAATCAAAGAATGGGCTGATCTTTACACCGGTGTAAATACTTCCGGCATCCAGCCTGATGCCAAAGCCACTCGCTGTGCGGTAGGTGGTTACTTTACCATAATCGGGCTTAAAATCATCCAAAGGATTTTCGGTAGTAATCCTGCACTGGATGGCAAACCCATTGATCGTAATTGCCTCCTGTGAAGGTATTTTAATCTGCACATCATCCAGGCGGTATCCACCGGCGATAAAAATCTGAGCCTTTACAAGGTCGCGGCCTGTTACCATTTCTGTGACGGTATGCTCTACCTGGATACGCGGATTGACTTCAATAAAATAAATATCATCGCCTTCCACTAAAAACTCTACGGTACCCAGGTTATTGTAATTTACAGACCTGCAGATGTCGATTGCATAATTGTAAAGTTTGTTTTTTACTTCCTGCGAAAGGTTAAGGGAAGGGGCTGTTTCAACGACTTTTTGATAGCGGCGCTGTACCGAGCAATCCCTTTCAAACAGGTGAACAATATTCCCATGGTTGTCAGCCATGATTTGTATCTCGATGTGTTTTGGATTGGCAACGTATTTTTCAAGAAAAATAGTATCGTCTCCAAAAGCTGTCTTAGCCTCGTTCTTCGCCGAATTGAATTCATTGGCAAGCAATTCCGCGTCATGAACAACACGCATACCACGACCACCTCCGCCGGCAGCAGCTTTTAGCATTACAGGGTATCCAATTCGTTCTGCTTCCTGCTGAGCTATCTTAGCATCAATAAGTGGCTTCTCATTGCTTTCAATAACAGGAACATTGCACTGTTTTGCAACTTCTTTGGCATTGATTTTATTGCCGAGTTTATCCATCACCTCAGGATCGGGTCCAATGAAAATGATGCCGTTGTCAGCACATTTTCGGGCAAATTCAGTATTCTCCGACAAAAATCCATAACCTGGGTGAATAGCATCTGCATTCTTATTAACAGCTAACTTAATAATCTCATCAATGTCAAGGTAAGGCTTAAGCGGATCATCATCCGCACCAATCTGATAAGCTTCATCGGCTTTGAACCGGTGACGGGAATAGCGATCCTCGTATGTATAAATGGCTAGGGTATTTAGTTTCACCTCATAGCATGCACGTAAAACCCTTATCGCAATTTCTCCCCTGTTAGCAACCAGTACTTTCTTTATTTTCATAAGTTTTTAATGGTTTTTAATTTAAGTAGATAATTAGAAATGGTAACAACCCAAAGTTATCAATTTAATACTTTTGTTGAAGACAGCCAGCTATTTTAAAAGCAATATGAATAAAATCATTTTTTCAACAAACAACCGGTATAAACTTGAAGAAGTCAGGCAGATCCTGAAAAAAAAATATGAGGTGCTTGGATTGCAGGACATTGGGTTTGATGGAGATATTCCTGAAACCGGTAAAACATTGGAGGAAAACGCTTTGATCAAATCCAGGTTTGTCAATGAACATTTTAAGGTCGACTGCTTTTCGGATGATACCGGATTAGAGATAGATGCCCTGGGTGGCAGGCCAGGCGTTTATTCGGCCCGCTATGCCGGGGAAGAAGGTATTGCCGAAAGAAACATTGAGAAGGTGCTGGCTGAGTTAGAAGGTGTTGAAAGCAGAGCTGCCCGTTTTAAAACAATTATTTCGCTTATCATCAATAAAGAAGAATACTTCTTTGAAGGCATTGTAGAGGGGAGGATCATCACAGAGAGAAAGGGGCGTGAAGGATTTGGCTATGACCCCATTTTTGTACCCGATGGCTATAACCAAACCTTCGCCGAGATGGCTGTTGATCAGAAAAATGAGATCAGCCACAGGGGAAAAGCAGTTGACAAACTGGCTAAGTTCTTAAACAGCCAGGTGAGTTGACCTGAAATAATTTAATTATCGGTAATGCTAAAATCAGCCTGTGCAGTTTTTAACCCCTCTGAAGATGGCACATAAAACACTGACAACATACCATCGGCAGGTTCAGATCCCTGAAGTATGATGGTTATTGTGCCATCTGGCTTCGAGCTAGTTTTATAGGCATCAACAGGTATGCCTGAAACCGTCTCCGAAGTTCCCGGGGGACTACCATTTATACTAACAACGGTAACAGATGCTGGATCAACAATTCCCACAAAAGAGTCCTGGTCTCCATGAGCTTTATAGCTCATTGTGCCAGCGTGCCATTTTTCAGTTTTAACTACAAAGGTAGCTTGAGTGTCTTTCTCAAATTCCTTATCTGGTTCATTTTCTTTTGGAGGAGGATTTGTGAATCTAAGTTTGAAAATCTCCGGGCCACTTCCTGAAGAAGACCCGCCCGAAGAATTAACTTTCTTACTTGCGAGCCACGCCCAAACAGCTAATATTCCAAGAACAACTAAAATAGCTAGACCAATAAGTATTTCAATTAAGGTGAATAATACTACCATATTATTATTTATTTAAAATTATTTTCTAATCAACACAGCTCATTACTTTAATTTAAAAGTAGCTTTTGCGTTCTTTCTTTCCAGTTTTAGATGTTCCGGCTAAGTTAACTGAGATATTCCCGTGATTCAAGCTAAATCAAGACTTTAACAAATGTTTAACATTTCTTAAAGCTCTGTAAATGAATAAAATTAGTCAGAATAATCCAGTCTGAAAATAGTGGATTCGGTCTGAAATAACGGGATGGTTATCCGAAAAGGAAATTGAACAGACTCCTGTGTTCTTCTTCTCCAACGTTTTCAGGATCAGAAGCCCGAAACTCGTATTTGTACTTATTTATTGGCGATTAACATCCTGGCAAACTTATCCAGGTCTTTTTCGGAAAGCGTTGCATTCTTTTTTCCGTCTGCTTTCAATGCATCCAGGTTTTTAGCTGAAGCATTGTCCATGCCGGAATCAGCGGTAAACAGCTCTGGAGAAATTCTTAGGTACTGATCCTTCTTTCCAACTGCATCGTAGATCTGTTTTAACTGATAGTGAACAGTGTCAGCTACTCCTGACATCATGATATCGATGATGGGTACAATCCATTGAACAGCTCCCCAGTCTTTGGCCTTTTTGTACTCGTATTTTTTATCTGTGCCTCCTGTACCCAGTGAAAGGATCAGCATATTCGCAGCCTTGGGTTTCTCCCGATACTCATCAAACCTGATTGAACGGGCTTCCGAATATGCACAAAGGGCTGGGTTGTTTACGAAAACACCTCCATCAATCAATGGATAGATCATATTATCTTCAGACTTCACTCGGGCAACCTCAAAATAGGTAGGGGCAGCCGATGTAGCCCTGGCAGCTTCTTTCACCTTGAAATTATAAGATTGATATTCTTTCGCTTTGTGCGAACGGAAAAAATGGCCCTTGCGATTTTTGATATCATATGAAGTTACCAGGCAGGGTTTAAGCAGATCGCTCAGCAGTAAATCACCCAGGTAATCATCCAGGGCTTCTTCAATTTCTTTTTCACTATATTTTTCATCAGTGATTCCGCCGCCACTTCGCACTTTCTGCCAGAAAGATATGTCGAAGATCTCGTCACCCCTGTCCAGGTATAATTCCACAGCTCTCTTCGCTGTAAAGCGAGGTCGGTCAGGATTATCTTCCGACGGACTGAGATACATGCATGCTAAAATCCCCCCGGTGCTTGTGCCTGCTATAAGATCAAAATAGTCAGCTATTCTAGCATCTTTGTTATTATCCAGTTTTTGCAGTTTCTCTTCCAATGCTACGAGAATTTGTCCGGGAAGGATACCCCTGATTCCACCACCATCGATAGAAAGGATTCTGGTGAGTTTTGTGTTTTTAGTTGCCATGTCGTAAATAGTTTTTAATTATGATTAACAGGCCAGGTTCCGTGGATTAAGGTTGAACCAAACCTTTCAGAAAATATGTCAATACAATGATACAAAAAAACCTGAACAGAATCAAGCAGTATAACAGGGATAATTGTCAGCCTTTCATTTTCATTGTATTCAGGTGGCCAATTTTTATACTTTTACGTCTCAAACCATTAATTACAAATAATGATTAAATACTTGGCTTCCATTACACTTTGCTTTGCTTTGTTGATTGGAAAGGGAATAGCACAGGAGTATAGTACAGCAAGTGAAAGCAGGAACGCGCAGTTGAGGAACATCCTGGATTACAGATACAGGGGTGGCTTTTACACCTTTGAAAAGGATTTCAATATAGCTGTTGAATACCCTGAGGCTGCCAGACAGAATTGCATAATTGGTATTACCATAGTAAGCCTTGTAGTAAATTGTGATGGATCAATCTCAAGAATCAGCTTAAAAAATTCTCTTAAATATGGCATTGATGAACAGATAAGCCAGTTTTTTAATGGAACGTATGGAAAGTGGAACAAATGTGACGATGACAGGTATACTAAGTTTGAAATCCCTGTCCAGTTTACCATGAAAGGAACCAAGACCAATACTACAGATGCCTTGTTGGTTAAAGAAGGAAAAAATCCCGGATTTGTTTGCAATGATGATGAATACTATTTTTTGAAAGCAGAAAAAGCTCTTGAAAAAAAGAAAGGAAAAAAAGCACTGCCAATCATTGAATTTTTACTCAAACGTGATCCATACAATTCGAAACTCTATGATATGAAGAAAGAAGCAATAAGCTATATGAAATAAACCTGAGGTAGCCAATGCTTGATCTTTTAAATAATCTAGACACCTATTTATTCCTGCTCATCAACGGATTGCATAATTCATTTTTTGATGTGGTTATGGTATACATCAGCGCCAGATTTTTCTGGATACCTTTTTATATCCTCCTGCTTTATCTTCTTTACAGAACTTACGGATGGCAGACAATTGCCATTTTGCTTTTTGTCGCCTTACTCATCCTGATCACCGATCAGGGTTCTGTGCACTTGTTCAAAAACATATTTCAACGACCGAGACCATGCCATGAAATAGATCTTCAATTGTTTGTTCATACAGTTGAGAAATGCGGAGGGCGCTATGGGTTTATATCTTCTCATGCGGCCAACAGTTTTGCATTAGCCTTTTTTGTCAGTTCACTGTTAAAAGAAAAATATTCAATGATAAGCCTGTTGATGTACTCCTGGGCAGCGCTGACTATCTACAGCCGGGTTTACCTGGGTGTTCATTACCCCGGTGATGTACTAGGAGGCGCTTTGTTTGGAATACTTGTCGGCTGGTTAATCCTTATACTCTACCGAGTTGTATACAGAAGGTTTATACAAAACAAATCATTTGGCCATAGCTAGCATTTCTGTCATTACCAACCAAATCACTCCAACTCAATTATTACAGGGAACTTCCTTTTGATTCCCAACAGTGAAGAGGCTTTGCTTTTATTCATAGCTATTTCAAGCATGCCATTACTGCTGAACAGGGCAACCACTTCACCGTTTGGTACATCACCATAGGAATCACTTATCTTATTCACATTTGCTGAGCGCAGAGAGATAGTAAACTTCCTTCCTTTGGTTTTTTCAATGAACAGTTTTTTGGGAATATTGGTGATCAGGTTTTGATAAGTGTCAATGTGTGCTACTATTCCCCTGATGCTATCTTGATTTACAACAGGTTCAAAAAGAATTTTTTTCTCCATCTCAGCTTTTTCAGAACCAAGTTCTTCTATTTTGCCTCCATTGACAAGATGAACAGCCGCTTTAACAAACCGGTCTCTGCCCGAAAATGTAAAGTTTTCTGTATCCTGCAGAATATCCAATATGATGAGTTTTTCAGGAGGGTCATCAAAGATCAGCGAAAAAACACCATTATCGGTTCCAATAAAGTAATGATTATTGTACAGGGCAACGGTATGGGGATGGTTGACCGATTCTTCTGTATTTACACCAATGATATGAACTGTTCCATCAGGGAAACTCCGGTAAGCATTTTTCAGAATATAGGCAGCTTGTTCAATGTCGAAAGTTTTGATCTGGTGTGAGATCTCTACGATTCTGGCATCAGGAACAGACTTGATAATCATCCCTTTGACAGCCGCGGCATAGTAGTCATTCAGTCCCCAATCACTGATTAATGTAATAATCCCCATATTCTCTAAAACCTTCCCATTTTCAGGCCTATAATTAATAGATTCAAAATTATGAATTTTGAACCTGATATGGCTGTAAATTTTAATATTTTTGATCTTTGCCTCATAAGGCATATTTGATTGGATTTTTTATGAGCGAGAGTGTATTACAATTGGACATAGGTAGCCCTCTGGAGATTTACGGACCCGGTGATAAATACCTGAATGAGATCAAGGAACTTTTTCCCAAATTAAAGATTATTGTCCGGGGAGAACTCATCAAACTTATCGGTGAGGAAAAAGAGATAAAGTTATTTGAAAAAAGGTTTGACCTGTTACTCCTCCATTACGACCGTTTCGGTAAGATAAATGAGGATATTGTTAAACAGATTATGGGTGAAGATGAGGTGAATTCCAGGACCAAAGATGAGAAAGGTGACGATGTGTTGGTCTACGGACGTCATGGCAAGGTAATTAAAGCGCTCACTGTTAACCAGAAAAAGATGGTCGAGAGCAGCAAGGATAATGATCTTATCATCGCCATTGGGCCGGCGGGTACAGGTAAAACCTATACTGCGGTAGCTCTGGCAGTGCAGGCGTTGAAAAATAAACAAGTGAAAAGGATCATCCTTACCAGGCCGGCCATTGAGGCAGGTGAAAGCCTTGGTTTCCTCCCGGGTGATATGAAAGAAAAACTAGATCCGTACCTGCAGCCGTTGTACGATGCCCTGAGGGATATGCTGCCCACTCAGAGGTTTCTGTCTTACCTGGAGGATGATACGATTGAGGTGGCGCCGCTAGCCTTTATGCGCGGAAGAACGCTCAGTAATGCTTTTGCCATACTTGACGAAGCCCAAAACGCATCTGCCAGCCAGTTGAAAATGTTCTTAACAAGGATGGGTAAATCCTCCAAATTCATTGTTACCGGCGATGTTACACAGATTGATCTGCCAAGAAAAAAATTATCGGGATTACTGGAAGCACAAAAGATTTTAAAAGGACTTAAAGGCATCGATTTTATTTACCTTGATAGAAGGGATGTGGTTCGCCACAAACTGGTTTCGAGCATTATCGATGCATACAATAAACTGGACGAAGAAAAAACAAACAGAATAGAAAATGAATGAAGCTATTATCAAAACGGATTTTACCTTTCCGGGCCAGAAAGATGTTTATCATGGCAAAGTAAGGGATGTATACAATATCAATGATGAATTGCTGGTGATGGTAGCCAGTGACAGGATTTCTGCCTTTGACATTGTCCTTCCAAGGGGTATTCCATACAAAGGTCAGGTATTGAACCAAATTGCTTCCAGGTTTCTGGATGCGACCGCGGACATCGTTCCTAACTGGAAATTTGCCAGTCCTGATCCAATGGTAACCATTGGTCACTATTGTGATCCATTTCCGGTAGAAATGATCATCAGGGGATACCTTACCGGTAGCTCCTGGAGAACTTACAAAAGCGGTGATAGGGCAATTTGCGGCGTGCCCGTCCCGGATGGGATGAGGGAACACCAGCGTTTTCCTGTACCCATTGTCACACCCACAACCAAGGCTGTTGAAGGCCATGATGAAGATATTTCCAGGGAAGAGATTATCCGGCAGGGCCTTGTTTCTGAGGAGGATTACAACAAGTTGGAGGATTATACCAAAAAGCTCTTCCTGAGGGGTTCCGGGATAGCCGCCGAAAAAGGCTTGATACTGGTTGACACAAAATATGAATTCGGAAAAGTTGGTGACCGGATTTACCTCATCGACGAGATCCATACACCCGATTCTTCGCGATATTTTTATGCGGATAAATATGAGGAACGGTTTGCACGTGGCGAACAGCAGAAACAACTTTCCAAAGAATTTGTCCGTGAATGGCTGATGGAAAATGGATTTCAGGGAAAAGACGGACAACAGATTCCTGAGATGACTGATGAATTTGTTAGCAGTGTATCAGAAAGATATATTGAGCTTTTCGAACAGGTAACAAGTGAAACTTTTAATCGTGTACCCACGCAGGGTGTGCTGGAAAGAATAGAAAAAAACATTAACGAATACCTTGCAAATCGCTAGCTGAGCGCTTCGATTAATTTGTTCGCCAAATCAGCTTTATCCTGTTTGCCCGTTACTTCATAGGTGTTGGCTATTTCTTTAATAAGCCGCCGAATAACCATCACATTTGAACAAGGAAGGAAATATACCGTGTCTTCATCAATCTTCATTTGTTGGAGGTACCTGTGTATCTCATTTTTGGTAAAAACAGAACCCTTGTTAACTACCGCGATGTAAAACAGCACTTCATCAATCGAATATTCTTCCGGGTTCATGGTTGGTATATTGTCTTCCATATAAGCCAATGCGAAATGGTGATGCAGGTCGAGGCCAAAAATAGGGATGTCAAGGCTCTGAGCAACATAAAGGTAAAGTATGCCAAGCGCAATTGCAGATCCCTTTTTTGATTCCAGCAAATCACTCAGAAAGTAGTCATTTATGCTCACCTGCTTGGGCAACTGTCCCCTGAACTGGTATACATCATAAAAGATATGGTTCAGTACCTTTACTCTTTCCAAAGCAGTTAGATCGTGGTTGATCTCCAGCCAGATATTTTGTTTTAGTTTGCTGACTTTCTCTATATACTTTTCTTCATCCAAATCGGGGTACCTGAAACGGGTTAACAGGATGTAAGCCTTCAAAAGATCGTGGCTGTAGAATTGTGACCAGTTGTGAAGTTCGTGGTAAAGGTCGGTGAACCGAATGTCATCAATCAATATTTCAATCCGGCTGGCATTGTCATCATCTTCTGTTTTAAGCCAGGCGTCTTCCAGGAAAGGTATGGCATTCAAACCATAACTTTTGATCTTTTCCCGAATGGATGTGTAAACCTCTTCGTTGGGTTCATCCATCATGCTGATCAATGCATTAAGCTCCGTATTTTGATTATCTGAGTTCAAAAATTCGCTAAATGTGCATGATAAAGGTATGAAAGGAGTATGCCTTTTTTCATGCCGGCCCGCTTAATTAACCACATGAAAATGTTGAAAAGAAGTTGGATTTCAATTAGATGATTTTCACAAGGAAATAATTCTTTTTACCTTTTTGCACCAGGATGTATTTATTATTCAGCAGATCCTCATCACTGAGCCGGTATTGTTCATCGATCTTTTGTTTATTGATGGAAACACCACCATCTTTCAGCATACGACGAGCTTCACCGTTTGAATTAAACGCGCCTGCTTTTTTTGAAAGAAAGTCCAGTAATCCAATGCCCTGGTTAAACTCTTCTTTCATCAGGTCGGCCTGTGGAACTCCTTTAAAAACGCTTATTAACATACGTTCATCCATGTTTCGGAGCATCTCGGTGGTCCCTTTTCCAAAGAGAATCTGAGAAGCTTCGATCGCTGCATTGTAGTCAGCTTCCGAGTGAACACGAATTGTGATATCCCTCGCGAGTTCTTTCTGTAATAACCTTAAATGCGGAGCTTCCTTATGTTCATTAATTAGCTGATCAATATCAGTTTTAGACAAGAGCGTAAATATCCTGATGTATTTTTCGGCATCTTCATCAGAAACGTTAAACCAGAACTGGTAAAACTCGTAAGGGGTAGTTCTCTCAGGATCCAACCATACATTTCCGCTTTCCGTTTTCCCAAACTTACTTCCATCAGCTTTTGTAATCAGTGGACAGGTAAGGGCAAATGCTTCCTGTTCATGCCCAAGTTTTCTTCTGATCAATTCGGTGCCGGTAGTGATGTTTCCCCATTGGTCAGCGCCACCCATTTGGAGTTTGCAGTTTTCATGCTCATACAAATACAGAAAGTCGTAACCCTGAACCAATTGATATGAAAATTCCGTGAATGACATCCCACCACCTGTTTCGCCCGAAATCCGCTTCTTTACCGATTCCTTGCTCATCAGATAATTTACGGTGAGGTGTTTGCCTACATCCCTGATAAAACCAAGGAAAGTTTGCAATTTCATCCAATCGAAGTTGTTAACCAGAAGCGCGGCATTTTCAACGTCGCTTTCGAAATCAAGGAATTTGGTCAATTGATCCTTTATCGCATACTGGTTGCGCCTGAGTGTTTCTTCATCCAGCAGATTGCGTTCTTCGGCCTTGCCAGACGGATCACCTATCATACCTGTTGCGCCTCCAATAAGCGCAATTGGTTTATGGCCGGCCAACTGAAGATGTTTTAGCATCATTACTCCTACAAGATGTCCTATGTGCAATGAATCGGCAGTAGGATCAATACCTACATACCCGGCAGTTATCTCCTTCAATAATTGCTCTTCTGTTCCGGGCATCACATCGTGAATCATCCCCCGCCATCGCAGTTCTTCCACAAAATTCCTGATCTCTGACACTTTTCTTAAATTTTGCGCAAAGATAGAGAGGAAATGGGAGAACTGATAATCATATTTTCTATTTTTGAACCATGATCTTAGTTACCGGAGGAACAGGCTTCATTGGTTCGCATTTGATTTACTACTTAATAATTTCCGGAAAAAAGGTTCGGGCTTTAAAGAGGAAACCTTCCTCTACAGAATTGACGAAACGCATATTCTCATATTACAGTGACGATCCTGAAAAGTTGCTCGGACAGATCGATTGGGTTGAAGGAGATTTACTGGACTATCAATCAATAATAGAGTCACTGAATGGTATCTCATATCTTTATCATGCTGCCGCAGTTGTTTCTTTTCGACCTGAGGATAGAGAAAATGTAATCAATGTAAATATCGAAGGCACTAAGAATGTTGTAGATGCCGCACTTGAATTGAACATTAAAAAGCTATGTTTCGTAAGCTCCATTGGCGCTCTGGGTCGTGCCGTCAGTCATGATATAGTGACGGAAGAAACGGAGTTTGCCCCATCCGGAAAAAACTCGCTGTACTCCACTACAAAGTATGAAGCCGAACGTGAGGTCTGGCGGGGGATAGCTGAAGGATTGAAGGCCGTGATTGTGAACCCTTCCATTGTGGTTGGGCCAGGTAACTGGAATAAGGGCAGTTCCCAGATGTTCCAGACCATGGGAAACGGTCTGAAGTTTTATACCAGTGGAATCAATGGCTTTATTGATGTAAATGATACAGCCCGGATCATGATCGAATTGATGGAGGGACCCAAATCCGGAGAACGGTACATATTAAGCACTGAAAATATTACCTACAAACAGTTTTTTGAATGGATGGCTGCCGCGATGGGAATAACATCTCCCAGGTATAAAGCCGGCCCACTGCTCAGCAGCATAGGATGGAGAGTATTGAAAGCGCTGGGATTCTTCACCGGTAAGCGATCTTCAATAACAAGAGAAACAGCCAGGACCGCCAACCAGCATTACAGGTATTCAAATGAAAAACTTTTGCAAAACATATCATTCCAACTCACACCAATTAAGGAAAGCGTGGAAAGAACTGTACAGTATTATTCCTGAGGGCCATCTGACTCCTTAACCGGCTATTTTTCCAGCAGCACAAAGGCGCTCGCTATTTCTTTTACATGTGAAATCGTCAGGTGTATCGTTGTTACTTTTTCCTTTTCCAGGTATTCCTTCACTTTTCCATGCGGCTCTATGAATGGTTTTCCAAGCTTATCATTTTTGACTTCGATCTCATGAAACGCCATACCATATCGATACCCTGTTCCCAAGGCTTTGAAAAAAGCTTCCTTGGCAGCGAATCTGGCAGCATATCTCTGCCAGACAGTTACTCTGCCTTTTTCAGAGTAGGACTGTTCATCTTTGGTAAATAGTTTTTGCTTCAGGGCATCGTTTTCAAAAAGATGCTTTTCCATTCGCCTTACCTCAATAATATCAGTTCCAATACCAAATACCATAGATAATTATTTTTTAATGAACAGGGGGTTTTCAGATCAAAATCCAATAAACGGATTCTAACCCTGGTTTAAAACACCGAGTCGTCTTCCTACTTTTGCGAAAGCTTCTATAGCTCTGTCAAGGTGCTCCTGTTCATGACCTGCACTGAGCTGAACCCTGATTCGTGCCTGATCTTTAGGAACAACCGGGAAATAAAAACCGATCACATAAATGCCCTCTTCCAGCAGAGCTGCTGCCATATCCTGTGAGAGTTTAGCGTCGTACAGCATCACGGCGCAAATCGCTGACTGTGTGGGTTTGATATCAAAACCAACGGCCAGCATCCGGTCCATAAAGTATTTGGTGTTCTTGTGCAGTTTGTCCTGAAGTTCATTTGTTTCGCTCATCATTTCGAACATCCTGATACCTGCCTTCACAACAGCCGGAGGCAATGAATTTGAGAATAAATAAGGGCGTGAACGTTGCCTTAGCAGCTCGATGATCTCCTTTCTTCCTGTTGTGAATCCGCCAACAGCCCCGCCAAATGCCTTACCCAGTGTTCCGGTGATGATATCTACTTTTCCACGTATGTTGAAATGCTCGGTCACACCACGGCCGGTTTTCCCTACTACTCCATGAGAATGACATTCGTCTACCATCACCATAGCATCGTACTTTTCTGCAAGAGCAACCATCTTGTCAACAGGCGCCACATTTCCATCCATTGAAAATACCCCATCTGTTACGATGACCCTGAATCGTTGTTCCTGAGCTTGTTTCAAACAATCTTCAAGCCCATCCATATCCGCATTAGGGTAGCGGTAACGCTGAGCCTTGCAAAGCCTGACCCCATCAATGATGGATGCATGGTTGAGGCTGTCAGAAATAATGGCATCTTCTGCTGTCAAAAGCGGTTCGAAAACGCCCCCGTTGGCATCAAATGCTGCGGCGTAAAGGATCGTATCTTCCGTTCCCATGAAATCAGCGATCTTTTTCTCAAGCTCTATATGCAGGTCAGTGGTGCCACAAATAAACCTTACCGATGACATGCCATATCCATGGCTGTCAAGGGCATCTTTTGCCGCGCTTATCAATTCCGGGTTGTTGGATAAGCCCAGGTAATTGTTGGCACAGAAGTTCAGGACTTCTTTACCGTCATCCAGTTTTATTTCTGCACTTTGCGGGCTGACAATGACGCGTTCCTTTTTAAAAAGCCCTGCTTCATGGATACCCTTGATCTCTTTGATAAGATGGTTTTTGAATTCTCCGTACATAATTAATACACTCTTTTGGTTATAAATTTTTTAAGTTTTTTGACTTTAACTCATTAATTCTAGTAAGCTTCTTGTCATTCGAAACAAATATGAGATTATAAAACAATGATGTTGCACAAATAATTGCATCTGGCAATGTTAAATTATATTTCTTTCTAAGGTTGATCGTATTTGATTTTACTTCAGGAGATAAATCTAGAATACTTACTTTTTCGAGGAAATAATTGATTGATTCTTCCTCCGATTTACTTAATTTGGGATAAGATAAAAGCTCCAGCTCGGTAACAAAAGAAACGAATACCTTTTTTGAAAGTAATTTGTCTGTCAAATCTTTGGAGGCGAGCAAGTACAAAACAATATTGGTGTCAAGAAGGAAACTATTCCCATTCATTTCTCATTCGTTTTTGATATTCCATCGGGTCTTCCTGTAAGTTAATTGATCCGGCTAGTTGTGAAATATCTTTTTCAGAAAATGTCGGGATTGCAGTTTCTTCTTCACTCTCATAAACCTCAAGAATTGTCAGAAGAACTTTGCCTCGTTTTATTTTGAACTCATTATTTTTTAATGGTAGAATCTTGCCATTATCATAAATCGCTTCAATCGTTCTATACATCATAAGTGATTTGTAACAAAGGTACAAACAAAAGAATTATGCATAAACTTTGTTTGCTTTTTTAGACCTTTGCACCCAATTCTTATATAAATGAAAATAGCAGCCCTGGTTTCCGGTGGAGTTGACAGCTCGGTTACTGTTCCTGTCCTTAAAGAACAGGGATACCATCCACATATCTTTTATATCAAGATAGGCATGGAGGATGATGAAGCCTTTATGGACTGTCCTTCGGAGGAAGATATAGAGATTACTACCTGGATAGCTAAAAAATATGGTTGCAAATTCGATATTGTGGATCTGCAAAAAGAATACTGGTCCTCAGTAGTCAAATATACTATTGACACTGTACGTCAGGGTCAAACGCCCAATCCGGATATCATGTGCAACCTGATGGTCAAATTCGGAGCTTTTAATGAAAAGTATGGAGCCGGGTACGATAAGATCAGCACCGGCCATTATGCCACTACTTACGAAAATGATGAGGGAATATTTCTGACAACCGCGTCTGACAGGGTCAAAGACCAGACTTATTTCCTGGGACAGATTTCTTATGCTCAGCTTAATAAAGTAATGTTCCCTATTGGTCATCTGCAAAAAAGTGAAGTCAGGCAGCAGGCAATAAATATGAACCTCCCCAGTGCCTACAGGCCCGACAGTCAGGGCATTTGCTTCCTGGGTAAGATCAATTACAATGACTTCCTTCGCGGACATGTGGGTGAGAAGCAGGGTGCGATAGTAGAACTTGAAACTGATAAAGTGATAGGAGAACATAAAGGTTTCTGGTTTCATACCATTGGGCAGAGAAGAGGTCTCGGTTTAAGCAATGGCCCTTGGTTTGTGGTGAAGAAAGATATTAAAAGAAATATCATCTACGTGTCCAATGGGTATGATCCGGCTGCGCAGTATAACAATGAGATCTGGTTAAACCACATCCATTTTCTGAATCCGAACCATGATTACAGTAAGCTTTATCAGGTTAAATTTAAGATCAGGCACCAGCCTGAATTCAACTCGGGGACACTTCAAAGAGATGAGAAAGGAATCAGTATTATTTCTGACTCAAAAATATCTGGGATTGCCCCAGGTCAGTTTGCTGTGCTTTACGATCTTGAAGAAAAAACCTGCCTGGGCAGCGGAATGATCACTGATACACCTGATCAGTAGTAAATATTGTTTGATAAATAATTCCTGACGTAATCTCCAATCCCTTCTTCCAGGCCGGTGAATTCTTTTGAATATCCTGCAGATCTTAGCTTCTTCATGTTAGCTTCAGTAAAATACTGGTACTTATCCCGTATATCTTCAGGGGTGTCGATAAACTGGATATCGGGCTTCAAATTCATTGCATCGAAAGTGGATTTGGCCAGGTCGTAAAAAGTACGGGCATTGCCTGTACCCAGGTTATACAATCCGGATTCCGGCTTTGCATTCATAAGGAAGAGAATCACATCCACAACATCTTTCACATAAATAAAATCCCTGAGTTGTTCACCATCCTTGTAATCCGGATTGTGGGACCGGAATAGTTTTACGGTACCGTTATCTTTTATCTGGTAAAAAGCATGAAAAATAACAGATGCCATTCTGCCCTTATGGTACTCATTGGGGCCATAAACATTGAAGAATTTCAAACCTGTCCAGAAAGGAGGTTGTTGATCTTGTGTCAGAGCCCATTTGTCAAAATCATTCTTTGATTCACCATATGGATTCAACGGTTTCAGTTTAAATACATCCTGGTCATCGTTATAACCAAATTCACCTATTCCATAAGTAGCAGCCGAAGATGCGTAAATGAGGGGAATGTTATATTCTGAACAACGCGACCAGACTTGTTTTGAATAATTCAGGTTGAGCACATTGAATACTTCAACATTAAACTCGGTGGTATCTGTGCGGGCGCCTATATGCAATACAAAGTCAACCTCCCCGTGATTGTCATCAAACCATTTAAAGAATTCATCCCTTTCCACAGCCTGATTAAATGTTTTTCCGGCAAGGTTCTTATTTTTTGCATCGGTTGAAAAGTCATCAACAACAATCAGCTCCTTAAGCCCCTGCTCGTTTAATTTGCCCGTGAGTACACTGCCAATAAAGCCTGCCGCGCCTGTAACAACGATCATAATTCTCAATTTTTGTCAAAAGTAGAAGATTTCAGGAAAGCTTTGATTTATTAATTGCAATTGCGGCTGTCAGAATTGGGTACATTCAATAATCCTTACATTTGCAGGAACCTATCAATGATTTAAGCGTTTATTTATTTAATGAAATATATTACTGTTTTTATAGTTATTGTATGCTGTTTCAATAACCTTATTGTCGGACAAATTCAAAGGGAAAGTGTACCTTTAAGCTTAATCTGGGACATCCGGTCAGAAGCGCCATCAGAGGAAGTTATTGCCAGTTATCCTGAAATGAAATTGTCTGAGGAAAAATTACCTCTCGTTGCAGGTCATACAATCCCAATTGATTTTAATTCGGAAACTTCAGGCAGTTGGGTGGAATTACCTGATGGATCAGCATTGTGGCGAATGGGAATACAGATCAGGGATGCACGGGCAATCAATGTCTATTTGAGTGATCTGAGGTTGTCAGAAGGAGAGGAGTTGTTTATTTACAGCCCCGACCGGGAAAAAGTTATTGGCGCTTTCACCGAGCAGAATAACAGTGATTACTTTCCAACAGAATTTATTAGCGGCGATCAAATCATCATTGAATTCAATACCAGGAGGAAGAGCAGATTGATTCCTTTCAGCATCGTTGAGGTTGGTATTTCGGCTGTACATGAAGTTGGATCAGGGAGAGGATTTGGAGATGCGGGTTTTTGCGAGGTGAAAATCAATTGCCCGGAGGGCGATAACTGGCAAACAGAAAAGAGGGGTGTTACAAGAATACTTGTTAAAGAAAGTTCAACACTTTTCTGGTGTTCAGGTTCTCTTCTTAACAATACCAACAAGGATGGTACTCCATACCTTTTGACTGCTTACCATTGCGGAGAGAATTCAACAGAGATTGATTATTTGGGGTGGCTATTTTATTTCAACTTTGAGTCTAATGATTGTGAGTTCCCGGCTTTTGAACCGGATCACCAGAGCATTGAAGGCGCCGCATTGCTGGCACACAGTGCTACAAGCACCAATTCCGGATCTGACTTCAAATTGTTATTACTTAACAAAACAATTCCCGATGATTACCGCCCATATTTCAATGGCTGGGACTGGACAGGTGATGGGGCGTCTCAGGGAGTATGCATCCACCACCCGGAAGGTGATATCAAGATGGTCTCCACATATGAAGACCCGGTAGTTTCTACCAATTACAACAATCCCACATTCGATCCTGAAGGAAAATACTGGAAAGTGGAATGGGCCGAAACAGCATCAGGACATGGAGTTACAGAAGGAGGCTCATCAGGCTCCCCGCTATTCTCTGAAGCAGGGCTCATTGTAGGTGCTTTGTCGGGTGGAAGAGCATCATGTGGTTCACCCAACTTACCGGATTATTATGGGAAATTTTCTTATAGCTGGGCTTCAAATGGCAGTGATTCCGCAAGGCAGTTGCAGCCATGGCTTGATCCGAATAATTCAGGCGAGCAAAAGCTCGGTGGGCTTGATTCGGATACTTCGAGTTTCAGGGCTCTTTTTTCTTCCAATACCACGCAGATCAGAATCGGAGAAAATGTGGAGTTCTTTAATCAGTCAGAGGGAAATATCAGTGGTTATGAATGGTATTTTCCAGGCGGGAATCCCGAATCCTCAGAATTAGAAATGCCGCCACCTGTCAGTTACGAAAGCGCAGGTGATTTTGATGTAATGCTCATCGCGAGTTCTGATACCAAAAACGATACACTTCTTCGCACTGATTACATCCGTGTGTTGCCCACGCTTTCTCCCAACCCATCCTCAGGGAAATTCAAAATCAATTTCGGACAATCCTTACCTGATGAGTTGGATGTAAAAGTAATAGATATGGCTGGCAGGAATGTAAACTACTTCCTGTATTCCGAGGAAGAAAACACCATAACCATCGATCTCAGCACCCAGGGCTCAGGAGTTTACCTGATAAAAATAAAAGCCGATGGAAATGAAGAAGTGCTGAAAGCCTCCTTAATTAGACAAAACAAGGAAGATTAAGAAGCCGTTAACTTTTGGTTACACCATTAAACCTATTAACATAAATTTTATGAAAAAAATCGCAATCATTATTTTAGCAATCTCTGTTTTTGCCTGCACGCGACAGGAAGAAAAGAAAACTACCCGGGAAGTAATGAAATATTCCATTGGGCAGTTTTATGAAAACCTCGAAATCTACGGTGGAAGATTTTCGCCTGATGAATCCAAACTGTTGGTCACCAGTAACCAATCCGGAATTTTCAATGCTTATACTTTGCCGGTAGATGGATCTGATATGCAGCAACTCACCCAATCAACAGAAGAGTCCGTTTTTGGGATTTCATTCTTTCCTGAAGATGAGCGGATACTGTATTCATCTGATAAAGGAGGCAATGAGATCAGTCACCTTTATGTTCAAAAAACAGATCAAAGCACCGAAGATCTGACACCGGCGGAAAATGCCAAAGCCAATTTCATGGGTTGGACACGAGACAAGAAAGGCTTCTTTTTTGGATCGAATGAACGCGATCCCATGTTTTTTGATCTTTATGAAATGGATATTAAATCATTTAAATCAAATATGATTTATCAAAACAATGAAGGTCTTGATGTGGGCGCCATTTCCAAAGACAAAAAATACTTGGCCCTGACAAAGTTCGTCACAACGAACAACAATGAAATGTACCTGTATAATGTGAAAACCGGTAAGACAGAGCACATTTCAATTCATGAAGGAGACGCAAGTTATGACCCACAGTTTTTTGATCTTGCGGGAAAGCATCTTTTTTATCTGACCAATGAGGGGTCAGAGTTTCAATACCTTGTTAGCTACAACCTTGAAACAGGCGAGAAAAAGAAAGAGTGGGAAACCGGTTGGGATATCTGGTATGCCTACAACTCATACAATGAAAAATACCGGGTGATGGGTGTGAATGAGGATGCTAAAACTAAAATATACCTCTTTGACCTGCAGACCGGAGAGCAGGTTGATCTGCCCGAATTCAAAGATGGAGGAGTAACAAGCGTCAGCATCTCAAAAAGTGAGAAACTAATGAGGATGACCGTTGGATCTTCTACTTCACCTACCAATATTTACGTATATAATTTTCAATCCAAAGAGCTCAAACGGTTAACCAATTCGCTCAACCCGGAGATCAATCCTGACGACCTGGTTGCCGGAACTGTCGTTCGCTTCAAATCTTTTGACGGCACTGAAATACCTGCAGTTTATTACCAGCCTCATGTAGCCGGTGCAGATAATAAAGTCCCTGCCCTTGTCTGGGTTCATGGAGGACCTGGTGGTCAATCCCGATTGCGCTATTTCGCACTGATTCAATACCTGGTTAACCATGGCTATGCTATTCTTGCTGTGAACAACAGGGGCAGCAGCGGCTATGGCAAAACATTTTTCAAGATGGATGACCGGAATCATGGAGAGGGAGATCTAAAGGATTGCATTGCCGGTAAAGATTTTCTTGCTTCTACCGGAGTGGTCGACATGAAAAAAGTTGGAATTATCGGAGGATCTTATGGCGGTTATATGGTGATGGCAGCACTGACATTTACGCCGGAGGATTTTGATGTTGGTGTTAATATTTTTGGTGTGACCAACTGGTTGCGGACACTCAAGTCAATACCGCCATACTGGGAGTCGTTCAGGGAAGCATTATATGCCGAAATGGGAGACCCAACAACTGCCGACTCAGTACGCCTTTACAACATTTCACCATTGTTTCATGCCCAAAATGTTACAAAACCTTTGATGGTTCTGCAGGGAGCAAACGACCCGAGGGTCTTGCAGGTGGAATCGGATGAGATTGTTGATGCTGTGAAAGCCAACAATGTACCGGTAGAATATGTCTTGTTTGAGGATGAAGGCCATGGATTCTTGAAGAAAGAAAATGAGATCAAGGGATATGGACAAATCCTTGAATTCCTCGACAAATACCTGAAAGGAATCTAGGGTTTTTTCAATTATCACTCATGCTTTAATACGTAGAGGCAAGTCAGGCACCTTTGCTAATTATCTAATTGTTTTGGAAGGATGGAATAATGGAAGATGGGAAAACAATCGAAGCCCCAGCTTCCAATTACTTATTCTTGAGTTTATCCATCAAGTGTGGTGAACTCATCAAACTTCCCAGATCGCGTAAGTTTACTCCTGTTTTCCGTATTGGGACACCCATATTAAAGAATTGTTCAAATTACGGCCAGTTTCTCCCGAAGTAATTCTTATCTGACTTTTATCAGGTTGGTCTAGCGTAAAGCACCAAAGGTGCGCAAATCATTAGCCCCGAGAGTAGCTCGGGGTTTCTTATCATGAATGATCACAGCCCCATCGGGGCGCAATCATTAATCCCAAATATAACGTTCGTCATATTTGATATCATATTCTTATAAAAGTGTATGGTATTCATCTTTAAATGATGTTTTCCTATGATGTAGTT
>JAUXDH010000157.1 GCA_030618545.1 Chlorobiota bacterium | reverse complement strand
ACATCTGCCGATGTTCATCACAAAACCGCTGCTGATTTCTTTCAGAAACTCCATGATGAAGGTAAGTTTGTTGAAAAGACCAATGAGCAGTATTTTGACGAAGAGACGCAACAGTTCCTTTCCGACCGTTATATTACCGGAACCTGCCCGCATTGCGGATACGACAGGGCCTATGGAGATCAGTGTGAGAATTGTGGAACCTCTCTCAGTCCCTTGGATCTTAAGAATCCCAAATCTGCTTTAAGTGGAAATGTACCTGTTCTGAAAGAAACCAAACATTGGTACCTGCCACTGGATCAATATGAAGATTGGCTTAAAGAATGGATTCTTATCGGTCATAAAGATGACTGGAAAGCCAATGTGTACGGGCAGGTAAAATCGTGGATAGATCACGGTTTACAACAACGGGCAATCACCCGTGACCTGGATTGGGGTGTTCCGGTGCCGCTAAAAGAAGCTGAAGGCAAGGTGCTTTATGTTTGGTTTGACGCTCCCATTGGTTACATTTCCGCATCCAAAGAATGGAGTGAGAAAACGGGTAAAGATTGGGAGCCTTACTGGAAAGATAAAAACACCAAACTGGTTCACTTCATCGGAAAAGACAACATTGTTTTTCATTGTATCATCTTCCCTGCGATGCTTCAAGCGGAAGGAACTTACATATTGCCTGAAAATGTACCGGCCAATGAATTCCTCAATCTTGAAAATGATAAGATCTCCACATCGCGCAATTGGGCAGTCTGGCTGCACAGATACCTGGAGGGTTTCCCTGGCAAACAGGATGTACTGAGGTACGTTCTAACTGCCAATGCGCCTGAGACCAAGGACAATGATTTTACCTGGAAAGATTTTCAGGCACGAAACAACAATGAACTGCTGGCTATTTTCGGCAACTTTGTCAACAGAACCCTGGTGCTTAATCAAAAGTATTTCAATGGGAAAGTGCCGGAAGTTGCCGAACCGGATAATAATTCCAAAAAGATCATTGATGAGTTAAATCTTTATCCTGATAAGATCGCTTCCAGTATTGAGCGGTATCGATTCAGGGAAGCACTCGTTGAGTTGATGAACCTTGCCAGGCTTGGTAACAAATACCTTACGGATCAGGAACCATGGAAAGTGATCAAGACAGATGAACAAAAGGTAAAAACCATACTGAATCTTTCACTCCAGATTACGGCAAACCTCGCTATCCTTTCTGAGCCATTCCTGCCATTTACCGCTGAAAAACTCAGGGGTATGCTGAATCTTCCCAAAATGAAATGGGATGATGCAGGTAGCGCTGATTTACTTAAATCTGGTCACCAACTGAACAAGCCGGAATTATTATTTGAAAGGATCGAAGATTCCGCTATTGATTTTCAACTTCAAAAATTGCAGGATACAAAAAAGGAAAACGAGATGGAAGAAATTGCAGCCAAACCTTCAAAAGATGAGATCACTTTTGATGATTTTATGAAAGTGGATATCCGGACGGGAACTATTCTTGAAGCCGAGGTGGTGCCCAAAACCAAAAAACTGCTGAAGTTGAAAATAGATACAGGTATCGATCAGCGAACTGTGGTTTCGGGCATTGCCGAATACTACAAGCCTGAAGAAATCGTTGGAACGAAAGTAAATATCCTGGTGAATCTTGCACCGAGAAAACTTAGAGGAATTGAGTCGCAGGGTATGATCCTTATGGCAGAGGATGCGGATGGCAGGCTTTGTTTTGTGTCACCTACTGAGGATATTTCAGATGGGAGTGAGGTGAAGTAATTACTCCAGATTTACCTTTTTATTAATCCTGATTAACTTAAAAGGTTTTGTAACTAATCAGTGCTTTTAAAATGCAGAATATCAAAAAATTAATTTAACCGCAAAGAACGCTATGGATGATCGCAAAGAGCGCAACGTGCTAAATATTAATGATATTATTATTTTTGCCAAATTAATAGCGCTTCAAACGAGTTTATTTTAGGCAGGTAATGAAAACATCACAAGTGATACGAATAATATTTCTTTGCGTTATCTACTTAAGTTTATTATCCTCAGCTATTCTTCCCCACCATCATCACGAGGAAGTGGCTTGTTATACTTCAACGCATTGTGAGGAGGATGAATCCCACATTGATTATCAAACCAGAGAGGCAGCAGACCATCATCACAATCACGAATCCGAGGAAGATCCACAGCGTTGCTTATCCATTGGGTATTATGTAAATTCTGATGCCGGTATTAGCATCAAGCGGGTAAACGATTACATCCTGCCGGAATATGGTCATAACCATTTAGTAAATACCTGCAAGAGTTGTGTTGAGGAGAATTCTGATCTTCAGATGCCCGACCGGTTTTTTCATCATTCACCGGAAAAGAGTAGTTACCTTACACACATCTGTCACGAAATCCCGCTTCGTGCCCCTCCCTATTTCCTGATTTAGAGTTGACAGTTATTTCCCACCTATCAGTGGGGTTTTTATTCAATTTTATTTTATTTCCAATGATTAAAGAATTTCCAATTTTGGTCATCGTCATGCTATTTTTGGCAGGCTGTGGTCATAAAGCTGACCATGAGGGTGTAAACCAGGGATCAGCTTCAAATCAAACAGATCATTCAGATAAGGATTCTCATACCCTGTATTCTGAAAACCTGGAACTTTTTGTTGAATTCGATCCAATTGTGGTCGGCACAAATTCCGCATTTAATGTTCATCTAACTAATCTCAAACAGGATTATTCCCCCCTTACTGATGCCAATGTGGTACTCACCCTTGAGATAGACAGGGAGGTGAAGCAAAAATTCGAAAGCCGGGCAGGCATACCTGGCATATACAAATTTGAGGTTTCACCACAATTCGCAGGGGAGGGCAAGCTCATCTTTGACATCAGCGCAACTGATATAAGTGAGCAATTTGAACTGGAGCATGTGCATGTATTCAGGGAAACGACAGACGTTCATTCCCATGGCCATAGTGAAGTAACCAATCAGGTTACCTATACCAAGGAGCAGGCATGGTCAAGCGATTTTAATGTTGAGCCCGCCACCTTAAAAGACTTTTCCAGGGTGATCCATGCCAGTGGAGAATTACTGGCTATGCCTGGTGAAAAGCAAAACATGGTAGCTAAAAATGACGGCATTGTCATGTTTTCAACCCGAAATCTTATCCAGGGGAGCCCTGTAAATAAAGGTGATCTCCTGTTTACCATCAGCGGTAAAGGATTCACAGATGACAATATCTCGGTTCAGTACCATGAAGCCAGGTTACAGTTTGAAAAAAGTAAGATCCAATACCAACGGCACAAAAACCTGGTTGAGGATAAAATTGTTTCTGAAGGCCAGTTTACTGAATCCAGAAACAGATACCTGAGGGATAGTGTGGCTTACTATTATCTTCAGCGAACAGTATCCGATGGGGGGTTAAAAGTTCATGCACCTCTCAAAGGTTACATCCATGAATTGAATGTGTCGGAGGGTCAGTTTGCCTCTACCGGAACATTGCTGGCAACCATTTCCAGCAATAAGGTGATGTTGCTGCGTGCTGATGTACCTCAACAATTTTTCATGATACTCGGTCAAATCAGTGATGCCACTTTCCGTCCGGCTTATACCGACAAAGTGTACACCATAGCTGAACTGAAAGGCAAGCTCCTGGCAAAAGCTTCATC
Organism: Chlorobiota bacterium; assembly: GCA_030618545.1. Lineage (GTDB taxonomy): Bacteria > Bacteroidota > Bacteroidia > Bacteroidales > F082 > JAADID01. Next base: position 2,977 of record JAUXDH010000157.1, on the reverse strand, counting down.
GGTTGCAGAAAACGACCACTACATGCCGGTTTACTTTGAAGTGATCAACGATGGCACTTTGCTGGAAGGCGCGTTTGCCGAATTCAATTTAAAAACCGAACCCGTTCCTGACAGGCTGGTTGTACCTGTAAATGCATTGATCGAGGAGCAAAATAACTTTTATGTCTATGTTCAGTTGTCGGGTGAAAACTACCTGAAACAACAGCTTCGGCTGGGTGATTCGGATGGCATTCATGCGGAAGTGATTTCAGGATTGAATGAAGGTGACAGGGTGGTTACCAGAGGTGCCCTCCTGCTAAAAGCGTCTTCCGCGTCTTCTGCACCCGTACATAGTCATTCACATTAAAGGGAATATCATGCTTAACAGAGTAATAAAATATTCCCTGGAGAACCGCTTGCTGATTATTGTACTGTCGGTTGTCGTGATGATCTACGGAATATACACCATCTCTGAAATTGAGGTGGATGTGTTTCCGGATCTTACTGCTCCTACTGTGGCTGTGTTGACAGATGCACATGGAATGGCAGCCGAAGAAATTGAAAAACTGGTCACTTTTCCAATAGAGTCTTCACTCAATGGAGCTACGGATGTCAGGAGAGTCAGGTCAACGTCCTCTTTTGGAACATCAATCGTATGGGTGGAATTTGACTGGGGGACCGATATTTACAAAGCAAGGCAGATAGTTAGTGAGAAGCTTAACGTGATCAATCCAATATTACCGGAAGAAGTGGCGGCTCCTGTCCTTGCTCCGCAAACTTCAATCATGGGTGAGATCATGCTCATTTCTATCACCTCTGATTCCCTCTCGCTTTTTGAGTTGCGATCGATTTCTGAAAGACAGGTAAAACAACAATTGCTTTCGGTAACAGGAGTCTCCCAGGTTGTCATCATAGGAGGATTACCCAGGCAGTACCAGATACTGGTAAACCCGGATAAAATGCGTTACCATGATGTCTCACTGAGTGAATTGTTGGACGTAGCAAATCATACCAATTCAAATGCATCCGGTGGTCTGATCAATGAATACGGTCAGGAGTATATCATCAGGGCAACCATGCGGTCGACGAATACCGATGAAATTGGTAATTCAGTTATAAAGATCCGAAATGGAAAACCGATAAAGATCAAGGATATAGCAGAGGTGCAAATCGGACATCCCACGCTCATCGGTGATGCCTATCTCGACCTTAAGCCGGCAGTGATCCTTACCGTATTGAAACAGCCAAACACCAATACGCTGAGCCTGACTAAGGAGATAGATGAGGCAGTGAGTGAACTGGAAACTTATTTGCCAGAGGGAGTTGAAATAAACGCCCGGATATTCAGGCAATCGGATTTTATTGAGACAGCCATTAACAATGTGCTTAAAGTACTGCTGGAAGGCGGGATATTTGTTTCCCTCATACTTTTTCTGTTTTTGCTCAATTTTCGAACGACCTTTATTTCAGTAACCGCTATTCCAATCTCACTGTTGCTTTCAGTGATTACACTGGATTTATTGGGTTTAACGATCAACACCATGTCGCTTGGCGGAATGGCCATAGCCATCGGTGTACTGGTTGACGACGCCATCATCGATGTAGAAAATGTATTTAAGCGGTTAAAACAGAACCATCGAAAACATGCAGAAGAAAAACAAGCGGTTTTATCAGTAATTTATAATGCATCTGTAGAAATCAGGTCCTCAATAGTACAGGCTACCCTGATTATTATAGTCGCATTCCTTCCGCTTTTCCTGCTGTCGGGTATGGAAGGAAGAATGCTTAAACCGCTTGGCATTACCTTTATCATTTCACTTTTTGCTTCCCTGGTTGTAGCCATCACATTAACGCCGGTGATGGCCAGCTATTTACTCAACACTCCAAAACAGTTGCGCAGGCATGAGAGTGGAGGCAATAAACTCATTCAATGGCTAAACAGTTGGTATGAGAAAAGCCTTATCATAGTGCTTGGATACAGGACTGCCGTCATTTCAATATCAGCAGGACTGCTGCTTTTGTCCATTATACCTTTCACAAACTTTGGCAGAAGTTTCCTGCCTGAATTCAACGAAGGAACCCTTACCATCACAACCATCGGCCTGCAGGGCCTTAATCTTGAAAAAACCAGGGAAATAACTGAACAGGTAGACAGGAACCTGTTACAGATACCTGAAGTAAGATATGTCAGTCGGCGGACAGGACGGGCAGAACTGAACGAACACAGTCATGGAGGAAGTAATTCCTCAGAAATTGATGTTCCTTTTGACCTGAAGGATCGCTCGAAAGAGGAATTTATGACCGAAGTACGGGAGCGTCTTTCAGAAGTCCCAGGAATAAATATCAATATCGGTCAGCCACTCGGGCACCGCATAGATCATATGTTATCCGGCACACGGGCAAACATCGCCATAAAGGTTTTTGGCGATGAGTTATCCACTTTGTTGAATGTGGCCAACGAAATAAAAAGCAATATTGAAACAATTGACGGCCTGGTTGACCTGAATGTTGAGCAGCTTGTTGAGATACCTCAGATCCAAATACGACCCCGGCGGGAAATGCTTGCCAGGTATGGTATTCCTGCCAATAAGTTTACAGAATATATTGAGACCTTCATCGCAGGTGAAAAAGTATCAGAAGTATATGAAAACAATTTAAACATTGACCTTGTTCTTCGCTACAATGAAGACTCACGAAACAGCATTGAATCACTCAGAAATTCTTTGATAGACACTTACGATGGCAACAAAGTCCCACTCCGTTTTGTGGCGGATGTGGTTTCTGTATCAGGTCCCAATGTGATCAATCGCGAAAATGTCAGGAGAAAGCTGGTAGTTTCAGCCAATGTTTCCGGCAGGGATGTTGGGAGTGTCGTGCAGGAAATCAAATCCCGGATCAACCTGAACATCCAGTTGCCGGATGACTATTTTATCAAATACGGCGGACAATTTGAAAGCGCGCAAAAAGCCTCAACATTGCTTTTGTTTGCCTCGATTAT
>JAUXDH010000117.1 GCA_030618545.1 Chlorobiota bacterium | reverse complement strand
ACCGATTTGGCCAGGTTCCGTGGCTGATCCACATTACAGCCTCTTAGTATGGCAATATAATAAGCCAGCTTCTGAAGAGGAATGGTAGCCAGGATCGGGACCAGCATCTCTTCCGTTTCCGGTATTTCAATCACATAATCAGCTATCCCCTTAACAGTCTTGTCCCCTTCGGTAACAATAGCGATGACCTTACCGTTTCTTGCCTTTACTTCCTGGATGTTGCTTACTACTTTTTCGTAAATCCCTTTATTTGGGGCAATGAATACCACCGGCATATTTTCATCAATGAGGGCAATTGGCCCGTGTTTCATTTCAGCCGCAGGGTAACCTTCAGCATGGATGTAAGAAATTTCTTTCAGCTTAAGGGCTCCTTCCAATGCAACAGGAAAGTTATAACCCCTTCCCAGGTATAAGAAATTGTTAGCGTTCTGAAATTCTTTGGAAATCTTATCGATAATGCCATCATCCTCCAGGGCTTTTTCAACCTTTGCCGGCAGGTTTTCCAGTTCGTTCAGGATCTGCATAAAACGATTTGTCGGCAAAGTTCCTTTCATCTGAGCCATCCTTAAAGCCATCAGGGTAAGGATAGTTACCTGCGCAGTAAAAGCTTTGGTGGATGCTACCCCGATTTCCGGTCCGGCATGGGTGTAAGAACCGGCATGAGTAGCCCTTGCAATTGAAGAACCCACAACATTACAGATTCCCAGGATGGTGGCTCCTTTTTCTTTTGCCATTTCTATGGCGGCAAGCGTGTCGGCAGTTTCCCCTGATTGTGATATCGCTATCACTACATCATCTTCATTTATGATAGGATTCCTGTATCGAAACTCGGAAGCATATTCTACCTCCACAGGAATACGGGCAATATCTTCGAAAAGGTATTCACCTACCAGTCCGGCATGCCACGAGGTTCCACAGGCCACGATGATGATACGGTTAGCCTTGAGCATTTTTTGCTCATAATCTTTTACTCCGCCCAGTGAAACAATACCTTTAATCGCATTTAACCTGCCCCGCATGCTGTCTCTTATTGAACGCGGTTGTTCATAGATCTCCTTCAGCATGAAATGATCATACCCTCCCTTTTCCAGTTCGTGGAGGTTCCATTCCAACTGCTGCACGTAAGGAGTTTTTTCTTTGTTCTTGATGCTTTTGATCTTCAGCTCTTCGTTTCTGGTCACTATGGCCACCTCTTCATCCTCCAGGTAAACCACATCTTTGGTGTATTCAATGATGGGAGTGGCATCAGAAGCAACATAGAAATCGTCTTTACCAATTCCTATTACCAGCGGACTGCCTTTACGGGCACAAATCAATGTATTGGGATGATCGGCTGACAAAACCACAATGGCGTAAGCGCCAATTACCTGGTTGAGTGCAATTCGAACTGCTTCATCAAGAACAACACCTTCGTTTAACCGGATATCTTCGATCAGGTTGATCAGAACCTCAGTGTCAGTATCGGACTTAAAAGTATAACCCCTGCTGATCAATTCTTCTTTGAGTGAAGAATAGTTCTCAATAATACCATTGTGAATAATTGCCAGAGATTCCGACTGAGAAAAATGCGGGTGTGCATTTACCTGGTTGGGTACCCCATGAGTCGCCCACCTCGTGTGGGCAATGCCTACTGTTCCATCGAGGTTTTTACCCTCAATATAATTCTCCAGATCAGAAACCTTTCCTTTGGTTTTATGCATCTGCAGTCCTCCATTCAACAAGGCTATCCCTGCACTGTCATACCCACGGTACTCAAGTCTTTGCAATCCTTTTATGAGTACCGGGAAAGCCTGCTTTGGTCCTATGTACGCTACAATACCACACATAATCTCTGTATTGAAATTTAAGTAAAAGTAATTAAGTTAATATTCAGTAGTCAATAAATCTTTTAGTAAAAGCGGCAGCAAAATTAAGAATTAATTGAGTTTGGTATAAAGCATTTGTAATTTCAGCCTGACTGCCGTGTCCGAAACGGGCTGATACCCGTTAAAAATAAAGCTCTGCGGCGCAAGCCATGGATTATTTACATATAAAGATAATCCATAGTTAACCTTGTCTGAATTGCTGATAAGATCCTGCACATAAATTGTAATCCTGAAAGTATATGAATTGGTTGAGGATTCATAATATCCGCCAAAATAATTTTCCCCTTCAATTATGTCGGGAAGCAAAGCCCTTCCACCGTCCTCTGTTAACTCAAACAGCGCGAGCTGTACCGGCGCTCCGTATTCCGGTTCTTCCAATCCGGTTAAAACAAGTTTCGCTTCATTAACAGCTATCACTCCAAGGTTTCTCCATTCTTTAATAAAAGGCAAATTGATGGTACTGTTGACACCACCAAGGCCCTGAATATAAAACTTTTCCTTTCCCAGCAGGGTATCACCTTCAAGAACCTGCTGCCTGAATTCCGGGCTCCCATTATCATAATTATGAAGATATTTCCCAACCCTTGCCGCGCCTGATGTAATCAGGTATTCAAACCGAAGTGAATCCTCTTCGGCATTGCTGTAATAAAGGGTCATTCTGGATTTATTTGGAATGAGGTCGAAATATACCAGCGATCCTCCCTCATCAACGGCACCGGTAACAAAATAAAGGCCTTTGAAATATTCGATAAAGTTTTCACTGTTTTCCATTGCTACTTCAGGGGCATTTAAAAGATATTCTCCCAGTTCAGGAGAATTGTTTAGCGGTATCCTTAAAACAGCTTCCAGTGTATCGCCTTCTACAATAACACTGTCGTTAGGACGCGGAGCAAAGGAGTAGCTGGCAAAATCATTGTCGCCTGTTTCAATGCTAACATTTGAAAAATAAATGGTGTCTACGAACATATCCTCTTCAACCTGGTAGGCATGAATTTTTAGCTGCGTATTTGTATCGCCATAAGAGTTGCCGGTATAGAGCAATTGCACCACAACAGAGTCAAGCTGGGGGTTATCGCCGAAAGAGTGTTCAAAGGACGAAAGAGAAAACTGGTTGTAAAATCCTGCAGTTGTATTACCAAAAATAGGATTGAATATACTTCCAAGAATATTTGAGCTCAGGTTGTCGGATCTCACAGAATCATCCAGACTGGAATAGGCATAAATACTGGTGGTATCTGTCCAACTTATCTGCAACTTGCTTTCATCGGGATTGATAATTGCTCCAATCGTACCTGCCGGCTTTGAGCAGGAAACTGTAATCAATAAAACAAAACTTGCTGAAACGAATAATAATGGGAGTAACCCCTGCAATCCAAGAGAGCTACCCTTCGGAGATAATCTTGTCATAAAACCCATTATACGCCACATAATAATCCTCACTATCCTGGTATTCCAGCATCGGCTTTCCGCAAGCCTTTGCATATTCCATTACTTCCTCATTGACCTCCGGGCTACCCTGAATCAGGGCATCAGCATGATCGATGGCTCCTTTTATCAGTGAAACGTAATTACCATCTTTGTAGTGTCCGAAGTCACTTTCCTCTATACCGTTCATCAGTATTTTCTTTTCAAATCCGGTTTTAAACTTTTCTGTAAAATCATCATTGTACAATGAAACAATAATCTTTGAATCTGAAAATATTGGGTTGTGTTTATATGCTGTTCTAACAAATAAAGGCAACAAGCTTGAAAACCAGCCATTGCAATGTATCAGGTCAGGTGCCCACCCTAGCTTTTTAACTGTTTCGAGCACACCCTTGGAAAAGAATACAGTCCTTTCGTCATTATCCTCAAAATACTTTCCATCCGTATCACGGAAAACGAATTTACGATGGAAAAAATCTTCATTATCAATGAAATAAACCTGCATCCTTGCCTGCTGTATTGAAGCAACCTTGATAATCAGGGGATGATCGATATCGTCAATGATCAGGTTCATACCCGATAAACGTATCACTTCATGCAACTGGTTTCGGCGTTCATTGATCAAACCAAACCTTGGCATAAAAGTTCTGATCTCTTTACCATTCTCCTGTGTTTTTTGGGGAAGAAGACGACCAATGGAACTCATTGGTGATTCCTCGAGATATGGCATGATTTCCTGATTGACGTAAAGCACCCTTTTTTTATCCATAATCGACAATTTGGTGATTTTGAGGGTGCAAAGGTAGTAAAAATAACGCTGTTCGCAGGTCTTATTAAATTATAAATGTGCTAAGAGCCTAATCATTCTGGCAGTTTTGGCAATATTTTATGTCAATGGATTTTTAACCCCTGATGAACATAGCTTTGATAATATCATTAGCCATTTTTGGATTTTCTTTCAGCCGACGTGTGGAATAAGCAAACCAATCCTTACCATAAGGAACATATACGCGTAATGGATGACCTTTGCCGGTGATGGATTTCCTTAACGATGGCGTGACGCCATACAGCATTTGAAATTCGTATTTGTCTTTAGGTACCTGATACTTATCGATCAACTTGTATGCACCATCTACCAGTGGCACATCGTGGGTGGCGATGCCGGTATAAATACCTTCCTGAAAAAGGAATTCAAGATCTTCCAGAAAATGCTGATTGATCTCCTTATATTTCTTGTAGGCGATACTTTCGTCTTCAACATAAATGCCTTTACACAGCCGATAATTGATTGGAGTTTCATTGCTGTGAATATTCAGGAGGCCCTTAATGTCATCCAGTGTCCGGTGAAGATAGGCCTGAAAGACGAGTCCAACATTTTTCGGAAACTCCTTTTTCAGATTCCTGAACAATTCTATCTCAAGGTCAACACACTGGGAATCCTCCATATCAACCCTTACAAAGTTGTTGTATTCGGCAGCTTTGCTTACTATTTCGCGGATGTTCCTGTAAGCGGCATCCTTATCAATCAACAAACCAAACATCGTTGGCTTGAGCGAATAATTACCATCGACACCATGTTTCTGAACCTGTTCGATGATCTCCAGGTATTTATTCTTATTGTCCTCGGCCTGCTCAAGTTTGGTGATAAACTCCCCCAGCAGGTCAATCGTTATGAGGTAACCATCTTTATTGAGTGAGCGGGAAACCTCAATGGCATCATCGATTGTCTTTCCGGCAATGTAACGTTTTGAAAAAACCCATACAAGGCTTTTTGGCATGTAGGGCAGTATTGCAGCTACCAGCTTATTGAACCACATCATATGCTTAAAATCCTAAGTTTCAAATAGCAAAATTATATTTTTCGCAATCAGTTATTGCTACCGGTTGTTATTTATATAAAGTAAAAACAGCACTGAAATAATCGTGGATTGATCTCAAATTTAGGACTTTAAAAAATTTGCGTATCAGAAGAATATTCTTTACTTTTGCCGCCCAATTTTTGTGGGGTGGATACAAATCAGGATTTCAATATACCCTTTAAGGGTTTAAGCTCCGGAGACCACCGGTATACGTTTGAAATCAATGATTCGTTCTTTGAAAGTTTTGAATATTTTGAGACCGAAAAAGGTCGGTTGACAGTAATCCTTGATTTACTGAAAGAACCCGGGTTAATGGATCTTCACTTTAAGATTGAGGGGGTACTGCAACTAGCCTGCGATCGTTGCCTGAAAGAATATGATCATCCATTGAAGGGAGAATTCCGGTTGATCATTAAGCCTGGGGAAGGGTTTGTTGAAGAATCGGATGAGGTATTGGTTATACCTCAAACAGAAAGCCGCATTGATGTGAGCCAATATATTTTTGAATACATCAACCTGCTTCTGCCAATTCAGCATACACACAGTGATATAAATGATTGTGACCAAAAGGTGATCGGAAAACTGGAAAAACATTCAAAGCCTCAAACAGACCCACGATGGGAAGCATTGAAAAATATTAAATTGAAATAGTACCAAAACGATAAAGACACAGAGAAATGGCACATCCAAAAAGAAAGATATCGAAAACAAGAAGGGATAAAAGAAGAACACACTATAAAGCTGATTTTCCTCAGCTTTCCACCTGCCCAACTACAGGTACAGTTCATGTTTACCACCGTGCTTATTACGTTGATGGCGACCTTTATTATAAAGGTAAACTGGTGGTGGAAGGCGCCAGGGCAGAATAATACTTCTTGTAACAAGCAATACCAAAACTCCTGACCCATAAAGCCGTCAGGAGTTTTTTTGCATCTTATCCATCTTACCTGCGTTTTAAAGGGGTTAAAGCAACAGCATACAAAAAATGTTATTTTTGCCCATCGTTTTCTAACCATTTATAAGGACACATGACAAAGATTAGGGCAGCTATAACCGGGATCAATGCATGGGTCCCTGATTATATCTTAACCAATCAGGAACTTGAAACCATGGTTGATACCTCCGATGAGTGGATTATCACCAGAACTGGTATTAAAGAACGTCATATTTTAAAAGGGGAAGGCAAAGGCACTTCCGATCTGGGCGCTGAGGCTGTGAAAGGCTTGCTTAAAAAAACCAATACCGATCCCCTTGATGTTGACCTGGTCATCCTTGCCACCGTTACTCCTGATATGCTTTTTCCTGCTTCAGCCAACATTATTTCCGACAAAGTTGGAATGAAAAATGCCTGGAGCTACGACCTTAATGCTGCTTGTTCCGGATTTATATTTGCCCTTGACACTGCTGCCAGATTCGTTGAAACCGGCAAATACAAAAAAGTGGTTGTTGTTGGCGCCGACAAAATGTCTTCAATTGTCGATTATACCGATCGTACTACCTGTATCATTTTCGGTGATGCCGGAGGAGCTGTATTGTTAGAACCTGACACAACCGGATATGGCATGATCGATTCTAAGTTTTATACTGATGGCAGCGGACTAATCTATCTGCACCAAAAAGCAGGTGGATCACTAAAGCCCCCCTCCCATGACACCATCGATGCACGCGAGCACTTTGTTTTCCAGGAAGGGCAGTCGGTGTTTAAGTTTGCAGTTAAGGGTATGGCAGATGTTTCTGTGGAGATGATGAAAAGAAATAACCTTGAGTCTGAAGATGTGGCTTACTTTGTTCCACACCAGGCCAACCTGCGCATTATTGATGCCACAGCACGTAGAATGAAGCTGGATAATGATAAAGTGATGATCAACATCCAGCGTTACGGCAACACTACTAATGGCACTATCCCTCTTTGCCTGGATGAATGGGAGAATAAACTGAAAAAAGGGGATAACATCATTCTTGCAGCTTTTGGCGGAGGATTTACCTGGGGAGCCATTTACCTGAAGTGGGCTTATGATCCTGAGAATTAGGTTGCCTTACGATAATTAATAAATACCACCAATATTTCTTTTTTCAGGAATAAAAAACCTGGCCTGCCTTCATCCTTGCTGTCTTCGGTGGGCCGGTGTGGTGAGATACAGCGCTGTAGTGCATTGCATCAAGCCTATTTTGATGGCGCTTTATTAACCATTTTTCCATTTTTGAATTCCCCTAAAACTATCACGTCTTTGGTTTTTTCATATTCTTTTATGGCACTTAGCATTTGTTTTTTAGTGTCTCTCCGGATTTTTATTCCGGTTTTGGATCTTTTATTTCGAATTTCAATATAAAATCCATCTCTTAAATCCTTTGGTTTTGTTGGTGGTCTTCCCATAATTATTATTGGCTACAACTCGTTATATCCTCCGTAAATCTAATTATTTTAGTCAATATATCAGGATTAAATTAGAATTCATTGTATTTATCCAGCAACGATTGCTCTCTCAATAGCCCGGCATCTCGCGTATAGCAAGGAAACTGGATGTAATGATTAAAGAATAAAATCAGTAAAAAGTATTGTTGAAAACGCCAGGTTGGGGACTTTATTGATTTATTAAGGCGCAGCAAAGGTTTAATAATGGTGACAGTGGCAGCCCGAATAATCAGCAGGCGGGCATAAGCAAACCTATTTTAATAACAAAAGTTGACTTACGGTTACTTTTCTGGTATATTTACAATAATTCTATTCTATTGAGCGCAAACCTATGAAGTTGCTGTTGTTGACATACTCACTTTTCTTCTTTACTTATTCATCAATATCACAGGTTACAGTTGGCGGAGTCAGGGTTGGTTCTGATTATTTCGGTGAAACAGTCATACGATCTCATTTAGGAGGGTTAAGTGGGATCCTGTATATAAAGCAGCCATCTGTACTTGATGCAAGAGTTCAATTCATAACATTTCACCCAAGTAGTTATGGTTATACAAAAACTCCTGTATCTTTTGAGAGTTACAACAAGTTTGTTAAGAAAATTGAGAAGAAATACAGAATCAATTTTATAGAACAGTATAATTTTTCGCAACCGAAAAACTTTCATTATGATCGTTTTTTTGTAGCGAGTAAATATGAATTCGTTTTTATTAGTGGACTGCAATACCTTAACGAGGACACCAACAGGATTGTTTTTCATTTTACTGTGCTCGACACAACCCTTTACTATGAATATGATAAGTTCCTGGACTATCAGTAACCAAAAAGCTACTGACACTTTGGTCACTCATTTATTCTTTATATCATTTAGAATATCTTTGATTTCCCCAAGTATACCTACAATTTGTTGATCACTTGTTTCTGCCGGTCTAATGTCTATTCTATTTTCAGTTTTAAGTAAGTCTCTTTGATGTAACACCTTCTCTTTAAAATCAGTGGACTTGAGGATCCCAACCAATTTCATATCACTTCCTTGAGGATTACTCTGTCCGGCAGTTTCAATTTTAAGAATTCGTAAATCAAAATATTTTAAAAAAGGATTATCGATGAAAGTCAGGTCCTGAATATTTTCCAGAGGAATTGTTTTCTCAATCTTAAAAAAAATACCCTTTGCAAATACCAGATGCCGATCCGTTAATTTGCATTTAAGATTCTCATAATAACGTTTACATATAT
>JAUXDH010000164.1 GCA_030618545.1 Chlorobiota bacterium | reverse complement strand
CAAAAACTAACTGATAATAATATTGATACGTTTTGCGATATTAGACAAAGGCGTGGAGTGCGTGGATCAAAATATGCTTTTGTGAACAGTGACCGATTGCAGCAAAAATTAAATGAACTGGATATTAAATATGGTCATGTCGTAGAACTTGCGCCAACAAAAGAAATACGCGAGCTTCAAAAAGAAGTTGATTTTCAGAAAGGGGAATTAAAAAGGCAAAGACATGAACTTGGACAAGTTTTCAGAATTGAATACAAAAACAGGATACTTAACAACTTTGATTTTGACTCATTTATTGAAAAACTTGATGAAGTTGGGGCAGGTAAAGTTGTTTTATTCTGTGTTGAAGAATTACCACATGCCTGTCATAGGTCTCTCGTAGCTGACAAACTTCACTCGTTGGGATACGAATTTGAACACTTGTAATGGAAATTTTAATTACATCAAAAACACATAAAGGAAATGCAGCTTGTGTTGGTGGTTTAATAATAAACAACAATCGATTTGTGAGATTGTTAAGTCCCGGCGCCTGGGATCAATATGCTGATACAGCCTTTAATGTGGGTGACATTTGGGATATTAGTTTTACTGACGTAGATGAGCTTGAACCGCCCCACATTGAGGACATTATTATTCATACAAAAAGATATATTCGCAGGGTTGAGAACTTCACGGGATTTATTAAAAATAGTGGAGTAACCATTTTCCATGGCTCACCTAATGGAATATTCAATGGCTTGCTTGGGTGGACAGGAAGTGGAAGCGGTTACATCGAATCTAACAGTGACTTCCCGGACAACAGTGTAGGCTTTTGGATTTCTGATAAAGACTTAGAGCATAGTGACAAACATTTTGTTTATCCTGCCCCAAGTATTTATGCAGGGGCTAAAAGGTTGAAATACGTTGGTTTTGAAAACCCTGTTGAAGTAATCCCTGCCGGAACCATGCTTCGGGTTTCATTGGCAAGGTGGTGGAAACCTGAAGATTCTGATTTTGGAGAAAGATGTTATTTGCAACTTTCAGGATGGTATGATTTAGTTTAATCGGATCCATGTAACAGTCTAATATTTTGTGGCAGCCAACTTTAATGTATTCGCTGTTTGATTCCTGAAACTCTCAGGACGGATTACTTCAATATCCTTTCCTGCCGATGCCAGTTTGTTTGTAAAAATGGTGACAGTGTTATAAAACCTTTTCTAACATCCAGACCCAAACAGGCTTTACAATAATGTTCTTATCACCCTGTGAAATTTTATCATGCTGGTTCATTGTTAATATTAAACCAGTATTTAATTTCAGCTCATCCATAGCTTCCTTGAGCCCATTCAATTCGCGTTGCAGATTATCATAATTTAGTTCATAACAAACCTGAATGAGGTTTTCAATATGTTGGTTTTTTAAAACCACAAAATCACATTCTCCTTTGTTTCTGTAATAAAAAACATTTTTGGCTCTGCGTTGCAGCTCAATAAAAACCATGTTCTCCAATAATCGCCCTTTATTTTTCGAAAATGACAGAGAAATATTGCCAATCAAACCAGAATCAATACAGTATATTTTTTTTTGATTTTTGGCCTGCTGTTTTAAAGAATAACTGAAACGCGGAACTGTGAAAAATAAATAGGCATCCTCAAAATAGGATATATATGAAAGCATGGTATTCACCGATCCCAATTCAAAAGTTTTAGCCAATTTGTTATAAGAAAACTCTTTGCCAATATTAGTTGCGAGATAAACTCCCAACTCTCTCACTACTTTGGCGTTCCGTAGGCCATGCCTTACAACTATATCCCTGTATATCAAGTCATCAAATAGTTGAAGCAGTACGCTTTTATTATTCGAATTCAGGTACTCAGGAAATCCGCCCAATTCCAAAAAATCCTCAAATGAACTGATGCCTTGTTCTTTATTGCCGTTTAATAAATACTCGCCATAAGAAAATGGAAAAAGTTCATAAGTAATTTGCCGACCGGTTAAACTTGTCCCTAGTTCTTTGCTCAATAATGAAGCATTAGACCCGGATATAACTACTTTGATTTTTTTATCATGAAGAGTGCGGATAAATCGTTCCCATCCCACTATATTTTGTATTTCATCAAAAAAGTAGATGTCTGTATTATTATCTGCTTTAAAAATTCGTTCCAGTTTAAAAAAATCATTGACTTCAAATTGGGCCAATCTGGGGTCTTCAAAACTTAAGAAATTAAAATCTTTCGTTTGATTCAACAATTGCATCATTAAAGTACTTTTCCCGCTTCGCCTGATACCTGTAATAATTTTTACGTGATAATCAGTTAACTTAACATCATTAAGCAAGGTTCTACGAGTCCCTGTGGATAGTTTTTCAAAATACTCTTTTTGATATTGATAAACTTCCGAGATTTGTTGCTCTAGTAACATAACTAGTATTTTAATGCAAAAATAATAAATGTGCAATACAAATGCACACTAATACATATTATTAATGCAAAGAAAAGCTCAAGTTTTACATAGTAACACCTTTTTGTATCTTCTGGTGCCATTGACATCCGGATTGCAAATCCGGATGAGCAAAAAAAAACCGCCCCACTTTCATGAGACGGTTTTAAACCTAATACAAAGATGTTAGATGTCTTCATCTCCCCTCTCTTTTGGTGAGGGGCCGGGGGTGAGGCTTAGATCGTCGTTTCCTTCACCCGGATATCACCCAGCAATACATCCCAGAAACCGATAAGCCGGCCTCCGATTTGTGTTTCCTTGCGTTTTACGTATACAGTGATATCCTTCTTGGTGGTATCCTGGTAAACCAGCTTGCCCTCTTTATCGTATCCTCTGAATCGCTGGAAAATGGTGATGACACCTACATAAGTTCCATCAGGTTGCCGCTGAAGGTCGCTCACATATTCAATGTTGTACCAATCAATCTCAACCTTATTGTAATTAAGGCGCATGAGCCGCTCAAAGTAGTTGCGAACACTGTAATAGTTGATCTCGGTCCGGTTGAGGGATGAAACACCCATTTCACTTCCCTGCATAAACAGCTCTTCTGCCCTGTCAATAACACGGTTGGCTTCACTCCATGGTGTTTCTTTGTTTCCAATGATACTGATATACTTACTCAGGTCGCGCACCTTTTCAAGAGCGAGGCTGTCGACAGCCTGCTTGCGTTCCGGACTCAGGTTATCCTGTGCGAAAGCACCGGTAATTCCAAAGCCAAATACTAAAATCAATAAATATGCTATTTTTTTCATCTCTACCATTTTTTAAGTAATTCCAACTCGGTAACCTTACCGCTGGCGTCTGTTTTCATTGATTCAACCTGAAATTCATATTTCTTTACATCCTTCAGGTAATTGAGAAACTGGGTGGCAGTGGTTGGTTTATCATAATCATTTATGCCATCCACCTGGCTGATGATGATCAAAACAGGAACATCCGGACTGGAGAAATTCTGCAGTGATACATCAATCTGCTGGTTGGCCTGGTCCACACTTGATGCACCCGCGATGGCTTTGAACTGGTTGTCAAACACCTCATACTCTGAACGCAATGCCATCAGCCGCGCCTCTTCTTCCTTCCTCAACCTTTCTTCTTCGGCTTTTCGATCCAGTTCTGCCTGCTGGAAATCTACTTCTTTTTCGGCCATTGTGATCAGCTTCTGTACTTCCGGGTCATCCAGGTTTTCAGCCCTGATATCGGCAACGCGTTGCCTTTGCTCATCAACGGTCCAGTCACTTGTCCTGTTGATAATGGCATTCAGGTCACCCTTTGCCTGGTCAACTTTCTTGGCATAAGCTGCTGCCGCTTGCTCTGCCGCCAACTTTTTCTTGCTTTTGCAACTTGTGGCTCCCCCAACTGCTATGGCAGTGATAAGGAAGACCATCATCAGTCTTGTTAAGAATTTAAGCGTGTGCTTCATTTTAGATTGTATTTTAAAGATTCTTGTGTTTGTTCTGTAACGATTCTGGTTAAAGAATGCAAAAGTATTTAAATTATTGTATAACCTTTGTGGAAAAGAGTTTAGAGTTTAGAGTTTGGAGTTTGGAGTCTTCAGTTCTCAGTCAGCAGTCAACAGTGGTTTAATCTGACTGCCAACTGAAGACTGCTGACACTCCGGTCTTGACTTGGCTCTAGATTCCTGGTTCTAAAAAAAAGCCATTGCCAAAACACTACACCATACCCATATTCATACCTGAGCTGGCCTGTCCGTTCCAGTGTGTTTTTTGTAACCAGCAGAAGATAACGGGTCAGCAGTTGATACCTGATGATGAGACAATCATCAATACCATTGATGAACATCTTTCAACATTCAAAGAAGCAGAAAGGATAGTGGAAATCGGATTCTTTGGCGGCAGTTTTACCGGAATCCCATTGGATCAGCAGAGGCATTACCTGGAACTTGTGAAGCCATTTGTTGATGACAAAAAGGTTTCTGGCATCCGCCTTTCTACCCGACCGGATTATATCGATAAAGAGATTCTTGATCTGTTAATGGAATATGGTGTTCGCTCCATAGAACTGGGTGCACAATCTTTTAGCGATGAGGTGTTGAACGCATCCATGCGAGGCCATACAGCAAGACAGACAGAAGAAGCTTCTCTTGCTATTCTTGAATACGGATTTGAGCTTGGACTTCAAATGATGATCGGATTGCCAGGGGACACCTTCCTGAGATCTGAGGAAACAGCGAAAAGAATCATTAAGCTGGGAGCCTCAACTACCCGGATCTATCCTGCAATTGTTATCAAAGACACTGCCTTGCACAGGTGGTTCAATGATGGTAAATATAAACCACTGTCAATAGAGGAAGCTGTCGATTGGACATCCGCTATCCTGCCCTTGTTTGAAGAGGCAGGTGTAAAAGTCCTGAGGGTTGGGCTTCACCCGTCCGAAGGTTTATTGAGTGGTGAAGAACTGATTGCAGGCCCGTTTCATCCCTCATTCAAAGAACTGGTGTTAACCAATATCTGGAAAGAAAAGTTGAAACCTTTGATGGTGCTTGGTACAGGTAACAGTATTGAGATTCATGTTCCCGAAAGGGAGATCAATTATGCAATAGGTTACAGATCGGGAAACAGAAAAATGCTGGAACAAGAATACCAATCAGTAAAGTTCACCATAGAAGTCAAGCTGTCTGGCAGGGAGTTTAAATACCGGACTCACTAGTATTTTTTCAAAAAGAAGCGGGGAACCACAGGCAATCCAACCCACTCGGCAACCGAATTGTAGGAGGCTGCAATATCCTGCACAATATCAACACCATTTTTTATCGTTTGGATAACCTGGCCGGTTTTTGATGTAGGATCTGCCATCCGGCTTAGAAACGCTCCCACCTTTCCTAACCGTTCTCTTTTCTCTTCTTTGCTTAATTCCTCAAACTCGAATTCATCCATGTCGCCTGCAATAGCAGTGATATCCTCAAGGGTTTGCTCCTGGTCGGAAGATGGCTCTGCTTTTAAAAGCTCGGTTTTTAATTGATCCAGGTTTCTTTTGATGTCTTTTACCTGAAGGATCTCGTATTCGTTGAGCATATCCAGCAAGCGGCTTGTTATGATGGACTCCTCCTGTCTTTCCTCTGCTGAGCTGAGCACACCCATCATACTTTTCTTTTTAAAGGTCCGTTGGCCCCGGCTTATGCCAACAGCCACATCTTCCAGTTCGGTTTCTTTTGTAAGATCCAACGCAGCTTTAATTGCCTGTTCTGTTCTCCCTTTGCTAACCAGGTCTTTGATTTCCGTTGGTTTCATGTGTTTATCGTTCAAGTTCCTGTTTAATTGACTCCATCTGGGGATGACTAATCCCCAATTCTTTGAGCGCTTCAAAATCTTCGAGGATTGATTCTTTTAATTTGCGATCATTCCAGGGTTCATTTTTGATTTCATTGAAGATTTGCTTCGCCTGATCCACCTCTCCCATCATCAGGTAGGCATGACCCTGGTTGACCAGGATCCATCGTTGGGTCGGATCCAGTTCCAACCCTTTTTTACTGGCTTCCAGTGCTGTTTCGTATTGCCTGTCGAGCACTGCATACCAGCTCAGGTTACCCCAGTTATTTGCATCATCCGGATAATATTTAACTTTTTCAAGACTGTAAAAAACCGTCGAATCATAGTTTTTATCCCCACTATAAATAATTATCAGGTAATCTAATGCATAAATGTTTTCAGCTTCAAACGATAGCACCTTTTTAAAAGAACTGACCGATTTGGATTTCTCGCCCTTAATCCAATACACATTTCCCAGGTTATTCCACGCCCATTGGTAATATGGATCAACTGATATAGCTGCCCTGAAATATTCTATTGCCTTTACGTAATTCTTTTGGTTTTCATAAATTACCCCTATACCATTAAGTG
>JAUXDH010000132.1 GCA_030618545.1 Chlorobiota bacterium | reverse complement strand
TAGTCATTTGTCAATGGTTATCGACATTGGTTATCGGTCATCCATCCATACGGACTCCCTTTGGTCGCTGGATACATCCGTTGGAAGAGGAATTACATCTGCAAACTGATCATCGATATTCTACCTAAAACCATTGACGACTGACGATTTTCCCAATAAAAGATATCCAACGACCCCGCCTTCTCCGTCAGTTGACGGATACGGACGGGCAGGCAATTATCTAACGACCCCGCCTTTGCTCCGCTACGGACGGGCAGGCAATTATCCAATCTGGCATCCTTTTTAAAAATACATCTGTCTTATTGTTAGAAGACAGTTTCAGCTTTTAAGAAACAGAAACTCAATACAAACCGTTTGTCGATTCTGGCAGACCATTTGTATATAATTTGAGTTGATTTTCTATCTGAATTGAACATGCAATCCTTTTAGCGTAACTTTGTAATAAATACTTACTGTCATGAAAAGAATAATCGCAACCAGCCTCTTTACCATTTTTATTATAGCCGGTTTACAGGCAGTATCTCTTCAGGCTTATCTGTCGTACGCCATATTTAATACTCCTGATAATCAGCCCTACATTGAGACATACCTGGTTGTGAATGGTAAGACTCTTAAACATGCTTTGCAGGAAGACGGGAAATTCCAGGGAATGCTGGAAGTACAGATTTTGTTTAAGAAAGGTGAAAACATCGTGAATTATGATAAATACGAGCTTCTTGCACCGAAAGTGAAGGATACTTCTAAAACTTTTCCCAATTTACTTGATGTACAAAGATATTCGCTTCCAAAGGGAAATTATGTGTTGGAATTGACATTGAAAGATCCGAATAGCGGCGAAGAGCCTGTAGTAAGCTTTGATGAGTTTGAGATTAACTTTCCTGATACCAAACTGCACTTTTCAGATATTGAACTTCTTCACTCGTATTCTGAATCTGATGGTGAAGGTGTTATGCATAAGAGTGGATTTAACTTAACTCCTTTTGTTTTCAATTTTTACCCCGAAGTGGTGAGCGAACTCTCTTTTTATGCCGAGTTGTATAACAGCCAGCAATCACTGGGAGGTGACCAGTTTATGCTCTATTATTATATCAGGCCCATGGAGGTGGATAAAAAACTCGACCAGTTTTTTTTCAGGAAAAAAATGGAAAGTCAATCGGTCAATATTTTATTGAATACTGTTGATATCAGTCAGCTACCCAATGGAAATTACCTGCTGGTACTCGAAGCCAGGAGCAGGAATAATGTATTGCTTGCCAAAAAGGAAACCTATTTCCAGCGCCATAATCCAAATGCTGAATTCAATATAACCGGAATGCTGGTACTCAATCCGGAAAATTCTTTTGCCGGACAAATTACTTCAAGAGACTCCCTGGTTCAGTACATCGATTATTTATACCCGATTTCCAGTGATGCTGAGAAAAACTTTGCAAAGTCAATGATGGCTGAAGGTGATGTGCAGACGCTTCAAAAATACTTTCTAAACTTCTGGGTAGAGAGGAATGAGGAAGATCCCTATGCTGCATGGATGGAATATAAAACAAGAGTGAATCAGGTAAACCACGATTTCAGGATCCTGAAAATAAAGGGCTACAAATCAGATCGCGGCAGGGTTTATCTTCAATATGACAAGCCAAACGCCATTGCCCGGAGCTATACTGAACCCAGTGGATATCCCTACGAAATCTGGCATTATTATGAGTTACAGGGGCAGCGTGACAGACGATTTGTATTTTATACCAGGGACATCGCCACCAATGATTTTCAATTGATACATTCAGATGCAATCGGTGAAGTCAATAATTATCGCTGGCAAACATTTATCTACAGCCGAACATGGGATGCCTTAAATATTGATGATGCAATTGCACCCTCATCTTACGGAAATTTTGCGACTGATTACTATTTACAACCTCGTTAGCAGTCAGCAGACATTTCGGGTTTTATAATTGGTTTATTTTTGCAGTTTATATTTTGCTGAGCAATAGATGAAGATCCGAAACGCCATTCTTAAAGCGCTCATTTTTGTTGTCGCCATTTTACCGTTCCCCTTAATATACCTGTTGTCGGATGTGCTTGCATTTATTATAGGGAAGCTTTTACACTACAGAAAAACAGTGATATCCACCAACCTTATCCATTCTTTTCCTGAGAAAAGTGAAGAAGAAATACAGGAAATAACTAAAAAGTTTTACAGGAATCTGTCTGATCTGGTTCTTGAAACAATTAAATCATCAAGGATGACAAGACGGCAAATAGAAAAGCGGGTCGTCTTCAGGAATCAGGAAGTCTTTGATGAGCTGTTTAATGAAAAGAAAAATGTGTTCGCGGCCCTGGGGCATTGTGGCAACTGGGAGTGGGTAGGGAATAAGATTGCAACATTTTTGAAGCATGATGGCGGCGCCATCTACAAACCGGTTCATGATAAGTTTTTTGATGACTACATGGTAAATCTCAGGCAAAAATATAAGGGAACTTTGATGATTGATTACAAAAAAGTATTCAGAACATTAGTATCTTTAAGGGATAAACTGATTACAGTCTTTGTACTGGCTGATCAATCTCCACCACGAACAGAAATGAATTATATTGTGGATTTCATGGGTCAAAAAACCGCTTTCTACGAGGGAATGGAAAAAGTAGCACGTGCCCTGAATTACACAGTCATCTACCTGGATGTCCAGCGGGTAAAAAGAGGATTTTACGAAGTGGAGGCCAGGTATATTTCGAAAGAATCAAAAGAAACTGATAAAGATTTCATTACGCGGCGTTATGTGAAAATGTTGGAGGGATCCATAAGAAAGCGGCCTGATAACTGGTTATGGTCACATCGTAGATGGAAAATAAGAGAGGAGAAACCAAATTGAGTAAAGTAGCGGTAGTAATACTAAATTATAACGGTAAAGATTTTCTAAGGAGATTCTTGCCTACGGTTATTGAACGTACCGGTGACGATGCTGTGGTTTGGGTAGCTGACAACAATTCGCTGGATGGCTCCATTGACGTTATGAATGAGGAGTTTCCCGATGTCAAATTGATCGAGAACCATTACAATGCCGGCTTTGCCGGAGGATACAATATGGCTCTGAAAAGAATAGAAGCTGATTATTATGTTCTGCTCAACTCTGATATTGAAGTTACGGAGGGTTGGATCAATCCGGTTATCGATCTAATGAATCAGGATTCCAGAATTGCAGCCTGTCAGCCAAAGATCCTTGGATATGATAACAGATCGGAATTTGAATATGCCGGAGCCTCTGGCGGTTTTATTGATAAATACGGATATCCTTTTTGCAGGGGTCGTGTTTTTCAAAAGCTTGAACAGGATGAAGGGCAGTATGATGACCCTATCGATGTGTTCTGGGCTACCGGTGCCTGCATGTTTGTAAGGGCTGATATTTACCACAAACTGGGAGGTCTCGACCACGATTTCTTTGCTCACATGGAAGAAATTGATTTCTGCTGGCGTCTGAAAAATGAAGGTTACAGGATTATGGTTTGCCCATCATCTGTAGTTTATCACGTTGGAGGTGGAACGTTACCCAAAAAATCTGCCAGGAAAACCTACCTAAACTTTCGGAATAACCTTTCATTACTTTATAAAAATATACCCAGCAATCAGTTGATCTCAGCTTTTTTGATAAGGTTTATCCTGGATGGTGTTGCCGCCTTAAAGTTTTTTATTGAAGGGGGTATGAATGAACTGGTGGCGGTCATTCAGGCGCATATTTATTTTTACAGGAACCTCGGCAAACTGAGAAAAAAAAGGCGGGCTTTGAAACAGGGAAAAGTTTCAAACGTTTATCAGCGAAATATTGTTTTCGATCATTACCTCTTTGGAAAGAAAAAATATTCAGACCTGAACAAAGAATATTTTAGTTAGTATCGAAGTATCGCAAAGCGAGCCTGTAAGAGTCAATTCCAAATCCGATGATGGAACCCACACAATAGGGCGCAATATGGGATACATGCCTGAATTCTTCCCTTGCGATAATATTGGAAATGTGAACCTCAACAACAGGAATATCAATTGCCCTCACGGCGTCTGCAATCGCGATAGAGGTATGGGTGTAAGCGCCTGCATTTAATACAACGGCATTAACTTCCAGGTTAGCTTCCTGGAGGCGGTTAATGATCTCACCTTCAATATTCGATTGAAAGTAATTGATTTCAAACTGAGGAAACCTGTCCTGAATAAGCTCCAGATAATCATCAAAGGTGATATTACCATAAATATTAGTTTCCCGTTCACCAGTTAGATTCAGGTTAGGGCCATTTATGATCAGAATTTTCATTGTAGAAATGCGTTTGAATTCGTATTTTTACAAAGATACCAAATCCGATTGGATGAGTCACTTGAGTGAAAATTTTCTGAAGGGTGCAAAGGATTATCGCTATCTTCTGGATAGGAATTACCCGCAAAAGTCCATAGTTAAACTGGTAGGTGACAGGTATCAGTTGCGATCAGTGGAGAGGACCATGCTTTTCAGGGGAATTGGCAGCCATGAAAAATCTAAGCTGCGTAAACAAAAGATCATTGTTGAGCTTCCCGTTCAGGCTGTGATTTACATTGATGGTTACAATGCAATAAGGACAGTTGGTAGTTATTTGTCAGGTAAAACTGTGTTTGTCTCAACTGATGGCTTCCTGCGAGATGCTGCTGAGATGCATAGATCCACCTTGAGAGAGAAAATATTAACCCAAACATTGAACTTACTATTTGATTATTTGCTTGACAACAAAGTCAGAAAGCTTACTGTTTTTCTTGATCAACCCATAAGTAAAAGTGGTGAGCTGGCCTCAAATCTGAACAAATTAATTAATGAAAACAGATTTTATGGGGAAGCAACAACAGTTCATTCCCCAGACCATCACCTGAAAAAAGTGGAAGAAGGTATTGTCTGCACGGCTGATTCGGTAATTATTGATGAATGTAAGGTGCCGGTCTTTGATCTGGCCAGGGCCATCCTTGAATCGAAATACCAACCTGCGTTTATCGATTTTACCACATTACCGGATTAAACTCATTCTGCCGTCCGGCAGTTTTTAATCATCCTACGGACTCCCTTCCATACGGACTCCCGTTGGTCGTCGGTCATACGGGCAGGCTTGCTGACTGTTGACTGTCTTCCGTCTTTTTCTTAACTTTGCCCCAGCCAACAGGGGTGCCTCAAAACATGGGCTGAGATCATACCCTCTGAACCTGATCCGGATAATGCCGGCGCAGGGAGAGCGTTCAACCACCCCATTCTGACTGCCTCTGTTGATTTGATAAAACAATCCTTGTGGTTTACCACAGGGTATTCCTCCTTTACTAACATACGTGTTGAGACAGAGGAGTAATGTAATTAAGTCAATGAGTGATGCTAAAATTTTTACTGTTCATTATTATTTTTCTGGTTTTTTCCTCATCAGGATTTAGCCAGTATCAAATAAGTGGAGAAGTAACAAATGCGGAAACCGGTGAATCACTGCCGGGCGCAAACATTGTTTTGGAGAAAAGTTTTCTGGCAACGACTTCAGGTACCGATGGATCCTTTTTATTTAAAGGAGTTAAGAAAGGGACATACTCTTTGAAGATATCTTATATCGGTTTTGAAACTTTGTACAAAACAGTTGGTGTAAATAAAAATCTCAACCTTAATCTTGGTCTCAAGCCTCAAACTTATCTGAGTGAGGAAGTTATCATATCCGCAATCCGGGCAGGAGGAGGAACACCAACTACCTATAGTGTGATGACAGCGGAACAAATTGAAAAGCGAAACATAGGAAAAGACTTGCCTTATGTGATGGAAACACTGCCTTCAACGGTAGTTACCTCTGATGCCGGTAATGGTGTTGGTTATACCGGTATCAGGATTCGTGGGACAGACTTGTCAGGAATAAACGTCACCTTGAATGGTGTGCCCGTTAATGATGCTGAATCTCATGGTGTATTTTTAGTTGATTTGCCTGATCTGGCCTCATCGATTGACAATATGAAAGTGCAGCGTGGTGTGGGCGCCTCCACCAATGGGGCAGCTTCTTTTGGGGCAAGTATCAACATCAAAACAAGTGATTTCAGGGATAAAGCATACGGAGAGATCAGCAGTGCGGCAGGCTCCTTCAATACTTTTAAAAATACACTGAAGTTCGGATCCGGACTGATAAAAAAGAACTGGGTATTCGATGGGAGGGTTTCACTGATTCGATCCGATGGATATATCGATCGTGCAAGTTCCGACTTGAAGTCATTTTACATTTCCGGGGGGTATTACGGAAAAAAGGATGTGGTTAAAGCTATCGTCCTGTATGGCTCAGAAAAAACCTACCAGGCATGGTATGGCGTGCCTGAGGATAGTCTTGCCACCAACAGAACTTTTAATCCGGCAGGACAGATCCGGGATAGTGATGGGAACATTATTGGTTTTTACGACAACCAGACTGACAATTACCGTCAAACTTACTATCAGTTGCACTGGGGGCATGAATTCAGTAAAAAACTGAATCTTGCCGCTACATTGTTTTACACCCGTGGAATTGGTTATTACGAGAATTACAGGAACAACGAAACCTTTGCTGAATATGGATGGAATGATACCATTATTGGAAATGATACCATCAGCCAGACAAACCTGATTGATCAGAAATGGCTGGACAATCACTTTTATGGGATTAACCTCTCATTGGGCTACAATACCAATCGATGGCGATTTAGCTTTGGAACAGGCGCCAATCAATACGACGGTGATCATTACGGTTACGTGATCTGGTCGCAGGTTGCCAGGCTGGGCGATTACAACCGTCCATGGTACAGCAACAATGGCCTCAAAACTGACTTTCACGTATTCGGCAAAACGATATTTAAAGCTTCAGAACAGTTGGACCTTTACTTAGATCTTCAGTATCGACACATCGATTATAAAATCGAAGGAACCCATGACGACCTTCGTGACCTCACCCAATATCATTTTTACAATTTTATCAACCCCAAGTTGGGTCTTGATTTCAGGATTAACCAAAAGAATAGCCTGAACCTATATGCAGGAATAGCTAACAGGGAGCCTAACCGTTCTGTTTTCAGGGATGCTGACCCGGATCAGGTTATTTTACCTGAACGGCTTTATGATTTTGAGGCGGGGTACATATACGCAGCAAGAAATATTCAGATTGAGTTAAATGGATTCTACATGTATTACAAGGATCAACTTGTTTTAACCGGTAGAATAAACAATGTTGGGGGGCCAATTATGACCAATGTGCCGAAAAGCTACCGAACAGGTATAGAGTTTATAGGCGCTGCCAACTTTTTAAAGATCATGAACTGGAAACTCAACGCCACCTACAGTCAAAATAAGATACTGGATTTTACAGCCTATGTTGATGACTGGACCAACTGGCCTGAACAGGTGTCACAGGATATTGGCAAAACAGATATCTCCTTTTCACCTGATATTACCCTTGCGAGTGAGCTAAGTGTAGAGCCGGCCGAACAATTCACCGTTAGCCTGGTATCTAAATATGTGGGCAGACAATACATCGACAACACGTCAAATGTGGACAGGAGCATCGATCCTTTTTTTCTGAACAACCTTGAGTTTTACTATAGCTTGGATCTGAAAGCTATCCGGCAGATTGATTTTTGGCTGCACCTGAATAATGTTTTTAATGTGGAGTATGAAACCTACGCCTGGGTTTACCGATATTATTACGAAGGTGTGGAATATGATATGAATGGTTTTTTTCCTCAGTCAGGATTTAACTTTATGCTGGGGATTAATCTGAAATTCTAGTCTTCGGGAGTTCAAAATATTGAAGCAAAAACAACTATTTTATTTTTGCAGTATTATTGGAATCGTTATGGAGTATTGGAAAATCTTCCTTCTATCATTTGTTATGCTGATGTATTCCCTTAGTCATTTAGGGCAGAGCCTGATCATTGACATGAAATACAATCTGACAAAATCCGCCGGGGATGATCTTTATCCCTCCTGGTCACCGGATGGTAGTAAAATAGTATTTCAGTCCAACCGGGATGGCGATTGGGATATTCTTGTCTATGATCTAAAGGCTGATTCAGTCT
>JAUXDH010000083.1 GCA_030618545.1 Chlorobiota bacterium | reverse complement strand
TACGAAAATGGCATGTGGACCGAATACACTGACCCGAATAATACGAATGTAAGTAAAGGATTAAGCGCTGGTATTAGCCTTGCTTTACCTCTCGATAAGGAAAAAGGCTCCTATATTAGTATAGACTATGCTTTCAGGCAAACGATCAACTTTAACAATAACCATACAATTGGGATAATACTTAATCTGTAACAAAAAATCAACTGCAAAGTAATTCTTTATACCTTTGCGGCCTCAAAAGGACCCTTAATTTGATTAAGGGTCTTTTATTCTTATTATAGGGGCCCTAGGATTAAAATGACAAAAGTTATGTCTGAGACAAAATATTTAACACAGGAAGGTTTAAAGAATCTGCAAGAAGAACTCGATAAACTTGTCTCTGTAGAACGTCCAAACATATCACAGCAAATAGCCGAAGCCCGCGATAAAGGTGACCTGTCTGAAAACGCTGAATATGATGCTGCCAAAGAAGCTCAGGGTCTGCTTGAACTAAAGATTTCTAAAATTCAGAAGAATATAGCTGCAGCCAGGATAATTGATAAATCAAAACTTGATAACAGTAAGGTATTATTGCTTTCCACAGTCACCATCAAAAATCTTAAAAACAAGAAAACAATGAAGTATACCCTTGTACCTGAAGAGGAATCCGATCTGAAAAATGGAAAGATTTCAGTCGAGTCTCCCATAGCAAAAGGTTTACTTGGCAAAGAAGTAGGTGAAAAAGTAGAGATAAAAGTACCTGCCGGTGTGATTCCGTTTGAGGTCATCAATATCACTATCTAACTAAAACAGGCCATACCAGTACTTACCCACGATTTTTTCCAAATACATTATTTTGTAACTTTGGTAATAAACCAACAAGTTATAAGATGGCCTCTATTTTTACCCGGATAGTAAATGGTGAAATTCCATCCTACAAAGTAGCTGAATCTGATTCCTTTTTCGCTTTCCTGGATATTAATCCAGTTGCAAAAGGACACGCTCTGGTAATTCCTAAAAAGGAAGTTGATTACATATTTGATCTGGAAGATGACCTCTACAGGGATTTGTTCTCTTTTGCAAAGAGAGTAGGACAGGCGATTGAAGCTACTGTTTCCTGTAAGCGTATTGGGATGATCGTTTTTGGGCTTGACGTTCCTCATGCCCATATTCATCTGATACCAATCAACAAAGGAAGTGAGATGAATTTGTCGAGTCCAAAAGTACAACTTGACAGTAAGGAATTTCAGGAAATTGCCTTGAAGATTCAGAAAGCCTTTGAAAAATAAACTATTGATTTTCTAGTAGGCCCTGGTGTTTCTGCCTTCAATGTAGTTGATAAATGATTGATTGACTACTTTATTGCCACCCGGCGTAGGGTAATCTCCGGTAAAATACCAGTCACCGGTATGATGTGGGATGGCTTGATGAAGGTTCTCAATACTCTGATAAATGATCTTAACTTCAGCTTTGATATCATGTGATATAACGAGTTCAGCAATCTTCTGTGAAATTTGTTCTGCCTTAAATGGTTTATATATTTCTTTTACATAATTAACCACCTCTTCCTTTGGCAGGTTTTCCTGAGCTTTCGATTTATTGTAAACTTCGTTAATAATGTATTCCTGCTGCGTCTCTTTCAATAATGCGATAGCAGCCTTAAATGCCACAAAATCATTCAGCCTTGCCATATCAATACCATAGCAATCAGGATAACGGATCTGAGGGGCCGAAGACACGATTACTATCTTTTTGGGACCGAGCCTGTCAAGCATCCTGATGATACTTTGCCTAAGTGTTGTACCGCGAACTATGGAGTCATCCAGTACAACAAGCGTGTCCTCTCCATCATTGACAATACCGTAAGTAATATCATAAACATGTGCAACCAGATCGTCTCTTTGTTTATCCGATGTAATAAAGGTTCTGAGTTTGACATCTTTTACAGCGATAGCCTCTATCCGTGGGCTTTCAGGGAAAGAGGAATTCACCCATTCTTTTGTTACACCTTTATTTTCTGACAAAAGATGGTTTTTGATCATGTCGGATACATGCTGATTCAAATGATCCACTAATCCTTGAAAAGCTACAGAAGCAGTGTTGGGAATGAATGAGAAGACAGTATTCTTTAAATCGTAATCAATCTCATTTAGTATTGCCGGACCAAGAAGATAACCCAGTCGTTTTCTTTCACGATAGATATCTTTATCGGTACCCCGCGAAAAATAGATCCTTTCAAACGAGCATGCTTTTTTGGGCAAAGGCTCGATAAATCTGTTAAACGATATGCTGCCATCTTTTTTAATGATCATGGCATTACCGGGCTCTAACTCTTTTACCTTGTCCGCATGCAAATTGAAAGCAGTTTGAATCACAGGACGCTCTGATGCCGCAACCACAACCTCATCATCATGATAATAAAAGGCAGGTCTGATACCACTTGGATCACGCAACACAAATGCATCGCCATGGCCTAATAGACCGCCAATAACATAACCCCCATCCCATCTTTTAGCCGAATCAATCAATATCTTAATTACATCAAGATTTTTGATGATGTGTTGAGTGGTTTCTACTTTGGTGAGTCCTTTCTCCTTAAACTCCTGGTATAAACGTTCATTTTCCTCATCAAGAAAATGCCCTATTTTTTCGAGGACAGTTACGGTATCTGAAGTTTCGACGGGATATTGCCCTAATTCAACAAGGTTTTGAAATAACTCTGTGTTGTTCGTCATGTTGAAGTTTCCGGCGAGAACAAGACTCCTGGTTTTCCAGTTATTGCTACGAACCATCGGATGCAGGTGAGATTTCCTGTTACCTCCGAAAGTACCGTAGCGAAGATGTCCCAGGAATAATTCTCCTGAAAACTCAGCATTGCTTTTAAGCCAGTTTACATCATACAATCTTTTTGGATTGCCCTTTATCAATTCCTGTAACTTATTGTAGGCCCTGTTGAAAATATCCTCAATCGGGGCATTGGCATTGGATCTCATCCTGTTGATATACCTGTTGCCGGGGGGAAGATCAAATTTTACCGTAGCTATCCCAGCCCCATCCTGACCCCTGTTATGCTGTTTTTGCAATAACAGATGAAGTTTTTGAATACCATAAAGTGATGTTCCGTACTTCGCTAGGTAGTACTCCAGAGGCTTTAGCAGCCTGATCATTGCGATTCCGCACTCATGGTTGATTTGGTCACTCATCAGAAAGAGAGAATGATTATTTTTGCCAGCAATTAAGCGGTAAAAGTATAAAAAAGGATGATTCGTATTCGCCTGGCAACGGAGGAAGATACTGATGCGATTGTTGGATTTCAATTGAGAATGGCATTGGAGTCAGAGGATTTGCAGCTCGACCCTGAAACACTGAGAAATGGTGTCCATGCTGTGTTCCTCGATCCCCACAAAGGGAAGTATTTTCTTGCTGTTGATGGAGATACCATAATAGCATCCTTGATGATCACACCTGAATGGAGTGACTGGAGAAACCAGTGGGTCCTGTGGGTGCAATCTGTCTTCGTTGAACCCAAATACAGGAGACAGGGTATTTTCAGGATGATGTATCAGCACTTAATCGATTTGGTTAGTAAAGACGACTACTCAGCCGGTTTGCGTTTATATGTTGATGCAGATAATAAAAATGCCCTAGAAGTATATAAAGCCATAGGCATGGATGGGGATCATTACCGCGTTTTTGAATGGATGAAAGATTAAATAAAAAAATGATGAAGAAGTTCACAACCCTTTTCGTATTTGTAATGATTATTAGTGTTATCAGCTTTTCACAATCGGCTGATAAAAGTGATTGGGCAGGCGGTTATCCCGAAGGCTGCACCTCTATAACCCTGGGTAAACTGGCAACTTTCGATGGCTCTGTTATTACATCTCACACTGACGACAGCCATCGTACCCGCTCGTGGATAGACATTATGCCGCCCAAAAAGCATAATAAGGGGGATATGGTTCCCATGTATAAAAGGGTGAAAAACGATTCACTCGCAATGCCAGCCTATGCCCATATTAAAGTAGGGGAAATACCTCAGGTTAAAGAAACGTATGGCTACATCAACACAGCATATCCAAGTTTGAATACCAAACAACTGGCCATAGGCGAATCAACATTTGGAGGACATGAGGAATTGCAAAGCGATAACAACCTGATCGATTGTCAACGACTTTGCCAGTTGATGCTCGAACGTGAAACTACCGCTCGCGGAGCGATAAAGATGGCCGGTGAATTGCTGGCGGAATACGGATGGAATGATTACGGAGAAGCTCTGACCATCGCCGACAAAAATGAAGTGTGGCACTTCGAAGTGGTTGGCCCAGGAAAAGGAAAAAGAGGGGCTGTGTGGGTAGCACAGCGCGTGCCGGATGACCATGTATCTGTTAATGTAAACGCCAGTACAATTAAGGAAATAAACCTTGATGACACGGATTACTTTATGGCTTCCGAAAACATTTACCAGGTTGCCATTGATAACGGCTGGTACGATCCTGATAAAGAAACTTTTCTTTTCTGCTATGCATATGCACCGGAAAGCAGGACATCACTTGCCTCCAGAAGAAGAGAATGGAGGGTGTTCGATTTGCTCGCACCTTCATTAAAACTGGATCCTAATGCAGAAAACTATCCATTTTCTGTTAAGCCTGATACCCTGGTAACTCTTGAAAAACTCGTGGAAATTTTCAGGGATTACTATCAGGATACTCCTTTCGACATGAGAAATTCTCTCACAGTAGCTGACAAGGATGGAAAACAGGTTATTTCTCCCCTGGCAAATCCACACATGCCTTACGATGCTAATAAGCTTCATAAGATTAATGGAGGATGGGGCTGGCGTGGAGAACGCACGATAGCCCGATGGTACACCATGTATGCTACTATTATTCAGTGCAGATCATGGTTGCCGGATGAAATTGGAGGTGTAGAATGGCTGGCAATGGATAACGTAGCTACCTCGGTTTATGTGCCAATTTATGGTAGTGTCACAGGTATTCCTGAAGAATACAAAGTGCCCGGCAGGATAAATGGGTATACAATGAAATCGGCATGGTGGATATTTAACCGTACGGGTACCCTTGCAGCACAACGATGGGGCGATATGCATAAAGATGTTGATGCCGTGTGGTTTCCCATTCAACAATCGTTCATTGATGAACTTCCTTCTATTGATAAACAGGCGCTCGAACTCTACAAGAAAAACCCGAAACAAGCCATTGAGTTTATGACCGAATATTCTAACAAGCAGGGGAGTATGGTAATGGATAAATGTATTGAACTGGGTGATTTCCTCTGGACAAAGTATGACGAAAAGTTTTAAACCGGTTAACAGATCGTTATGAAACATTTGATAATTCGATTTTCCTTTCTTATTTCCCTGGCCGTTCCGGTATTTATTTTGCCTTCATGCGATAATACCGGAGGATCAACAAATAAAGAAACGGATTTATTGCTGAATGAAGACAATCCTGCAACAGCGCTTACCATCGGGTGGTATCTCCCTCTTGACTATCTTCAGAAAATAGTCGGTCCTGATTTTAAACCTAAGACCGCTAAAGCTGATACCCTGGGAGTACTAAAACTGGTTATTACCAGAGGCGAACAATACGTATTGAAAGGGAATAAACATGAAAACTTTAATTCGGCCACTCTTCTCATTGAAGTAAATAAGCCTAAAGGACTTTTTAAATCTCCCCCAAAAAACATTGATAATGCTTACGTATGTCCCGTGACCATTATTTCGGAGAGCTTACCTATGGCCAAAATATTTCATGAATATGGATTTGTAACAGAGCAGAGTATGGTAAGCCTTCAGGTGAATGAATCGGATGATAGAATCAATGTTGAAGCAATAATCAGTTCCGGGGAGAATAAATTAATTGCGAGGTGTTTCTTCGAAGATCTTCCAATTGATGACAGGTCACACATCATGGTCGTCAACCAGACCAGACCCATGTATAAATATTTTCATGGCCATGAAAAATACAACAGGTATTTAAGTGGAAAGGGGCGAATTGATGCTGAGGGAAACACACTGTTAACCACCCTGGGTATTCAGATGATACCCTATTTTTTCGTGCTTGATACCGAACTGCTTTGGGCCTACGATTTCGAATGATGCAAGCCTATTGATTCAGGAATTCCTCTGTAGTCATTACTTTACCATAGTACCTGTCAATTGATCCAAGCGTTGACAGGTGAACTTCAGTGGCTTTCACTGTATCATTTCCATAAACAATGTCCCGGGTGGCACATGCATCATCCAGCACGATTACCTTATACCCAAAATCAGATGAGGCACGAGCAGTGGCCTCAACACACATATGGGTCATCATACCACAGATTACGACCTCGGTAATCTCATTTTGTTTTAGAAAATCCAATAATTCAGTTTCCCGGTAACTGTTGGCAAAATGTTTCGTGATAACTTTCTCACCTTTATTGGGAGATACATCTTTATAAATTGCCGAATCTTTTTTTGTAGCATGTTTCACGTGAACAATGAGTTCATTGTTATTTCTGAAATCATTTAATACGATGCCGGCTTTTTCACTTGCCTTTTCAGGTTCCATAAGTGGATTAGAACCATCAGGGAAATAGAACTCCTGGACATCCACAATGATCAGCGCTCTTTTATTTTCAGCGTCTGCATCTTGTGCGTTGACCTGAGCGAAAATGACCCCGATTATACCGAGAATAATAACTAGTTTTTTCATTTCAATAGTTTATTTGTATGTTCTTGCCTCAGTCCTCACTTTTCTTTCAAACTCTTCTTTGGTGAGTTTAATAGTATTCCCACAAATGCTGAAAATCTCCATCGAAGATCGACTCCCAAAGTTGATTACCCTTCTCCGGCAACTGATCCAGAAATTTTTGTCGAAGTTCTTCATCGTCTGGAGGATTAGACGATTCCCAGGGAGCGCCATTGATTTCCTTTTGGAACGTTTCTCCATTTTCAGTTTTGATATGAACTTTAGAGAGAAGGGTTTTGGGGAACTGTTCAGAATATTCCATCCTTTCTGCCAATCTGGTTTTATCAATTAACGTTTTGATTTCCTTATCCAGGAGTTTTTCTTTGGAGAAATGAATTGGTAAAACCTGACCAAAGCATAGCGCACAGGCAACAACATAGGGTAGATGAAATTGCGCCTGAACAGGGTTTCCCGGATATTTGGTGTCCACAAGTTTTATGGCCCGGCCAAAGACTTCAACTTCAACACTCCTGATCTTTTCCGGAATAAGACCATAATCCTTCCTGAGTTCAATAGCTTCTTTTATTGCTGTGTGAAGCCAGCGACAGCATGAGTAAGGCTTAAAGTAATTGCTGTTTATTAACCACCCATTCCCTAACCCATTTATCAGTTTTGCATTGTCATAACCATTGTGATCGTCAACAAATAAATAGGGCCCAATAAACCCGGATGCTGCCAGGAAAGTGCTCTGAACTCCGATTTGAGCAGCCCAGGGAATACCTTCTTTTGCCATTGATCCTGTACTGATATCTATTGACCCGCCCAGCATAGCGGGAGATAAAACCGAAGCAAGACTAAGTGCATGAATTGTTTGTTCCTGGTTAAGCCTGAATAAATTGGCAGCAGCGGCTGCAGCACCAATTGCTCCCCATCGTCCGCTTGAATAGGTATTTATCGTTTCAGGCATTCTGGCATTACTGAACCTTGTTCCGATTTCGTAGCCTATGATTATGGAATGAAGAATCTCAGTGGAACTGCGATTCAGGTGTTTACCCAAAAGTAATGCTGCCGGAACAACCACACTCGCAGGATGCCCAACAGCCTTACGATGTCCTTCATCAAAATCGGTTGAGCTGACTGAAAGGGTGTTAAAAAAAACGGCCCCCATCAGGGTAGTATTTATTTCAGTTCCCCAGATCTGGTATTCTCCCAAACCAAATACTGTTTTGAGAGTTTCAATTGCATTTCTGAATACCTCTGTATTAACGCCGCTGTAAGCCACACCCAAAGTATCAGCAACAATTCGTTTTGCCTGATGAATATCTTGTTTATCAACAACAATCGGTGAACGGATAAAGTCCGCGATACGGCTCAATACTGGGGCTTTTTCCCTTATGGATAGCATGACTTAAAAATACGGATAAATGGTTGAAGTAGAATTGAAATCCCTGTAAATATTAAAACTCTGAAAATATGCAGGCTATTGAGATGCTATTTCATTTCAATAAATACTTTTTCAACAGTTACATAGTTTTTGCTAACGACCTTAACCAACATTACAACAATATACTCATTGGCGTAGTTGACGGTAATTTTATCATGGGTGGAAGGTTCCATATCTTTTCGTATGATTTCCTTTCCAAAACCATCGTAAATGTAGACTGTTTTCTCCTCCTCTTTTGCTCTGCCAATGCTTTGTATATAAACATCACCATCGTGGGAAAACACCTTGAATCCTTCATTGAAAGTCAATCCGAGGGTGTCACTTTGCAGATCGGCCTGAGTGCTCTTTGACAGGTCGTCAATCGTGATTTCATCAAACGTCATTCCATCACCAGGTGTAAAACTATTATCTTGCTGACCGATTCGCATCTGGAATGAAGATCCTGCACTTTGTGGTGGAGAGGCTATAGAAAGGACATCATCAATATCCAGACCCGAGACATAGGTCCAGGTATTATTGGTAATAAGCACAGGGTCCAAATCATAAATCTGCACCCAATTATTGGTATCACTTCCTCTTACCCAAACTTTATCATTCGGTTGGTCTTCTTCTGAATGGTCGATCCACCAGAAAGAAAGCTCCAGATCATTGGATGCAGAATAATTGGCAAGATTCAAAGTAAGGATAGAATAGTTAGTGGCAGTTGACCCTGTATTAGGGAATTTATCCATTGTCAAACCACCGTCACCAGAGTGGGAAGTATAAGCATTTGCTCCCCATCTGCCCCTGCCTTCATTAATATAATTAGTTTCAAATGACCATTGGTAGGTCGTTGCGATAAACATTTCGCCATTTATTTGAATTGTGCCGGAACTGGATTCCCAATCCTCGATAAATGGCAAAGTAGCCGGACTTATTGCACCAAATTCTGTAAGGAATGTATTTGGCCCTGACCAATCGCTCAGGTCTCCTCCACCACAATTTGATCTGACATACCAATCGTATGATGTCCCTGGATTAAG
This sequence comes from Chlorobiota bacterium, assembly GCA_030618545.1. GTDB lineage: Bacteria > Bacteroidota > Bacteroidia > Bacteroidales > F082 > JAADID01. The sequence goes on along the minus strand of JAUXDH010000083.1, from coordinate 2,227 downwards.
CCCTGATACAGTATGCGGATTAGTGGTTGTTGATAAGGGTGTAAACCCGGTGGTATCAAACCCTGCAACATCAATCATGAGATCCCAATTGCCCGAAATACCATTTTCAATCCAGGATAAATCTGCACCTGTTTGAGTGATGTTGCCGGCCAAAAGACCTGACGGCGTTGGACAGGTAGCTGTTTTGATCATAATATTGTCAAATGACATGCCATCACCAGGTGTAAAACTGTTGTCTTCCTGTCCTATTCTTATTTGGAAAGTCTCACTAACTGTTTGCGATGGTGAAGCATTTGCAAGGGTTTGATCGATATCCAGGCTTGATACATATTGATAGACATTATTGGTTATTGTGGTTGGATCCATATCATAAATCACCACCCAGCTATCGGTATCACTTCCACGCACCCATACTTTATCATTGGTATGTTCTTCTTCCGAATGGTCAACCCACCAAAAGGATAATTCAAGATCACTTGAAGTTGTATAATTGGTAAGATTTATGGAAAGAATTGAATAGTTAATTGCATAGGATCCATTGCTTGGATACTTATCCATGGTTAATGCGCCATTTCCATCATAAGGCTGCCATGCATCCGTTCCCCAACTTGCATGCCCTTCGCCCTGAACACTTGTTTCAAAGGACCAGTTATAGGTATTGTCTTCATAAATCAGGCCATCAGTATTCCTTGTGCCATTCTGGGATTCCCAATCTTCAAGGAAAGGTAGAATTGCGGCAGTATTGTCATTAAACTGCGTTGCAAAGGTATTTGGTCCAACCCAGTCACTGTTGTCTGAACCTCCGCAAGTAGACCGAATGTACCAATCATATTGGGTTCCTGTTATCAGCCCCGAAATAGCATAAGGATTATTTGCGATCGCCTGAGGAGTGTAAGCGGTAGTATCAAAACCACTGATGTCAAGCATGATTTCCCAATTTGCCGAGATGCCGTTTTCTGTCCAATGAAGGAAGGCAGTATTTTGGGTGATGTTGCTTACAGAAAGGTTTGAGGGTGAAGGGCAGGTTGCTTCCTGGATTTTGATATTGTCGAAGGACATACCATCTCCGGGAGTAAAGCTGTTATCCTCCTGTCCAAAACGAACCTGGAAAGTAGCGCCCACTGTTTGAGTAGGTACAGCATATGCAAGCACTTCGTCAATGTCAAGACTTGAAACTAATTGGTAAACGTTGTTAGTTGCAGACGCAGGATTTAAATCATATATCTCAATCCAATCATCTATATCACTGCCGCGCACCCATACTTTATCGTTGGTATGTTCTTCTTCCGAATGGTCAACCCACCAAAATGAAAGTTCCAGATCATAGGAACTTGTATATCCTGATAAATTCAGCGTAAGGATAGTATAGTTGATGGCATAGGTACCTGTATTTGGATATTTGTCCATTGTTAATGCTCCAACACCTTCATGCGGCTGCCAGGTTTCATCTCCCCATCTGATACGTCCTTCAGCCTGGACGTTTGTTTCGAATGACCAATAATAGTAATTTGTGTCCTGGTAAACTAAACCATCAGTATTTCTCTTGCCATGATGAGTCTCCCAATCTTCAATAAAAGGTAGAATTCCAATACCAGCACTTGTGGTTGTAAAGCTGGCAGGTCCAACCCATGCGGAAGAGTCTCCTGTTCCGCAATATGCCCTTACATAAAAGTCGTAAGATGTGTTGGCAGATAATCCTGCAAGTGAATATGGATTATCACTAACTAACACTGGTACTACACCAGTTGTATCAAACCCTAAAGTATCATACCTTATCTGCCACTGTGTCGCGTAACGATTTTCTGTCCATCCAATATCAGCAGAGGTGGCTGTGATGTTTTCAGCAAATAGATCAGAAGGTGTATAACAAGGAATGGGCTCATAGGAAAAACTGTCGATAAACAGAAGAGTGGAATCTTCCATGCTATGGCGAAGAGCAATAAAGGAATCTGATCCCAGGTAGGAAGAATCAAACTCAACTGTAAACTCGTTAAACACTCCGGTTACTTCAAGCGTATCAAACACTGCCCAGGTGGTGGTATCCGCAGGATCACTCATTGTTCCGACAAAGAGCACCGCTGTATCAGAATAAGTTCTTGCAAAGAACCTGATTTGGTTTTGAAGGGTTGTAAGATCAGAAAGCGCCGGAGTAACGAGTGCCACAAATCCAGCAGAGAGAGAATCATTGCTGAGCAACGCAGAATTGGATGCTGAATAAGAAACAGAA
>JAUXDH010000095.1 GCA_030618545.1 Chlorobiota bacterium | reverse complement strand
AGGAACTGTTGCGTCTCTTCGTCAAAATACTGCTCATTGGTCTTTTCAACAAACTTACCTTCATCATGGAGTTTCTGAAAGAAATCAGCAGCGGTTTTGTGATGAACATCGGCAGATGTGCGGGAATATACGTCAAATGAAATTCCGAAATCTTCAAATGACTTTTTAATCTGTTCATGATAACGGTCCACGATCGACTGTGGGCTAACTCCTTCATTACGCGCTCTTATGGTAATAGGGACCCCATGTTCATCAGAGCCACTAATAAACAGCACATCCTCACCCTTCATCCTTAAGTATCTGGCATAGATATCAGCAGGGATATAAACACCGGCAAGATGGCCGATGTGAATTGGGCCATTGGCATAAGGCAAGGCAGAAGTAATGGTGTATCGATCGAACTTTTTGAGCATAAAACCAGAATTTCCGTAATTTTCGGCAAAGTTAACTAAACATGCGAAAGTGAAGCGTCCACCCAAACTTGTAAAAGGAGATAAAATCGGTATAGCTGCACCTGCAAGAAAAGTCTCCAAACAAGAACTCAAAGCAGCCTTTTCCATCATCGAACAATATGGGTTTGAGGTTTACCTTGATCCAAGATTGTTTGATACTGACAGACAATTTGCGGGAAACGATCAAACCAGGACTGACTACTTTCAGCATTTGATGGACGATGTTGAAGTAAAAGCGATCATGACGGCAAGGGGAGGTTACGGAAGCGTCAGGATTATCGACAATCTCGATTTCAGGAACTTTAAGGATCATCCTAAATGGATCGTGGGTTACAGTGACATGACGGTATTCCACTGTCATATCAACCGGATCCTGGGAATTGAGACCTTACATGGAAGTATGCTGCTCAACTTCCAACAGAACAGCGTTGCAGCACTCAATGGTATTTTTAGCATTCTCGAAGGTGGATCTCCCGATTATTCAATTGATCCTCACCCCCTGAATTCGAGGGGCCTTGCAAAAGGGCAACTCACCGGTGGCAACCTCTCGGTACTTTATAGCCTCATAGGAAGTAGATCATTCCCTGAAACACAGGAAAAAATTCTGTTCCTGGAGGATTTAGATGAATATTTTTACCACATCGACCGGATGTTAATGGGCCTGAAAAGGGCCGGAGTTTTTGAAGGAATTAAAGGACTGATCGTTGGAGGGATGACCGACATGAATGACAACGAAATCCCTTTTGGAAAGACAGCGGAAGAGATTATTGCAGACGCTGTTCAATCGTATGATTTTCCGGTATGCTTCAACTTCCCCTCCGGCCACATTGATGACAACAGGCCGTTGATCATGGGTGCAGAAGTGGAGTTAGAAGTCACGGATATGGTAAGTATAAAATTCTGATACATGATTGATCACATCACCCTGGGTAAAAAGGGTGAAGCAATTGCGAAAAAATTTCTTAAGGAAAAGGGATTTCAGATACTGAAAACCAATTGGAGGCACGAAAACGATGAGATCGATATCATTGCCATGGATGGTGAAGAACTGGTTGTTGTGGAGGTGAAAACCCGCAGCACCGACTACTACGGCGAACCGGAAGAAGATGTTGGCCCCCAAAAGGAACGATTTCTAATCAGGGCAACAGAAGCTTACCTGGAAAAGTACGATCTGAATATTGACAGCCGTTTTGACATCATCGCCATTATTATGAATACAAGTAAAACAGAAATCTATCACATCGAAGATGCGTTTTATCCGAAGTGAGGTGACTTTAGTTCATTACAATTTCCCCTAATATCCTGGGTCAGCTGAATTACAGATATAAATGGGAGAGGCCGCGAATTCGCTAATGAAATATCAAGTTGCCAGTTTTCATTACCTCTATCGCTATTTGATACCACCTAATCGTAATGCGAAAAAATCCGAAAAAAGAACCTCGGGCTCATAATTGTCCGATAATAAATAATATAGATTGTTTAACGAAAACGGTCAACCTTATTTAGGAAAGTACATTAGGTCTTCTGTCTCAGGTCTCAGGTCTGAGGTCTCAATTCCCCAATTACGCCTTCGCCTGGAACACCAGCAAAGGAATATGAGCATGAAACAGGAATTTCCTGGTCATGCTTCTTTTGAAAATACGGGTGAGAAAGTTTCGCTTGTGGGTGGTTACTGCCAATACGTCGATATTCTGTTCTTCGATAAAATCTTCCAGACCTTGCTGCACATCCATTGTTTCAAGTAAGCCGCATTCAATATTGTACTCGTCCATCGAATCATACAGATACCTCCTGATATTTTTTAATTGCATCTCATCGAGCACGTTGGCTTCTTCCAGCGCTGCATGAACGCAATAAAGTTTCGCACCGAAAGGCCTTATGAGCATAATCAGCCTTCTTAATGCGGTGAAGTCAGTATCGTCAAAGTTGGTGGCATAAAGTACTCTTTTGGGAGATTTTAATTCGTGAGCGTCATAATCTTTCGGAACAGCCATCACCGGGATCCTCGATTTGTCAATTAAATGGGCCGTAACACTTCCAAAAGATCTAATTCCTTCCAGTTCATTGCCCCTTGTACCCATCACAACCAGACCCGGATTATATTCATTAATTTCATTAATTATTACATCAACTGCATTTCCCTTGTAGAGATCATAGGAAACATCAACTCCTTTAATCTTTTTTTCACTGATGGTGTCTTTCAACCTTTCAGCCATAGCAGAGAGGCTTCTGGCTGTTTCTTCTTCAACCTCCCTGATTACTTTATCAATGTTCAATTGATAACTATATGATTCCAGGTATGTTTGCGGAGTTCCCATTGGGTCAAGGTAGGCATTGATTAGTTTGATGTCCGCCTTGATGTTGGATGCAATGCTCAGGGCATAAAGAGCTGCATTCTCAGCATGCAAAGTAAAATCAACCGGAACAATAATTCTTCTGATACTTTTTAGATGTTCTACTGCCTCTTCCTTTTGCTTACCATAGCTTGACCGGAAGTCTTCATAGATTTTAGCGGCACGTTCGACATCCTCCTCCATTATTTTCACCTTAACACCTCCCGGACCTTCTTTCATCCGGTTGATGTTTGTCATAAAACAGTCGATTCCGTTTCGCTCCAGCATAGCGGTGAGCAACTGTGCCCTCATATAGGTGAGGGTGGCAAGGGTAATGATTCGTTCAGACATAGATCTGCTTGTTTTATTGGACACGTAAATATAATCAAAAATAAAGCTTGAAGCAAACTATGACCACATGAAATAATGAAATGATCCAATGACCATTTATCCAATCCCGCAAACCCACCCAACTCTTTCGTAGCTTTGCACACTGAATTGAATAATATAATAAAGCCAACTAATGAAAAAAAAGTCAGTGCCTGACAATCGCCGACAGCGGAAAGACAAACCCCGCAAACCATACTTTCAAAAGGGTAAAAGGGAAAGTAAGCCAACCCAGGGAGAAGCATCCAATCTTGTTCGTTTGAATAAATATCTTGCTGATGCAGGGATCTGCTCACGGAGGGAAGCCGATAAACTGATTGAAAGTGGTGTTGTTAAAATAAATGGTAAGGTGGTGACCCAATTGGGTACAAAGGTTGGGTATGAAGATAAAGTTCAATACGGAGGCGAAACATTAAGAAAGGAAAAGCTACAGTATGTCTTGCTCAACAAACCAAAAGAATATATCACCACCTCGGATGATCCTCAGAACAGGAAAACTGTGATGATGCTGGTGGAAAGAGCCTGTAAAGAAAGAATATATCCTGTTGGCCGCCTTGATCGGAATACCCTCGGATTATTGTTATTTACCAATGATGGAGATGTGGCTAAAAAGCTTACCCACCCCAAACATGTTATCAAGAAGATTTACCATATTTTTCTCAATAAAGCTTTGACAAAAAACGATTTACTGGAACTGGGTAAAGGAATTGAACTGGAAGACGGATTCATTCAACCCGATAAGATCTCCTGGGTGGAAGATGCCGGTGACAAAAGCCAGGTAGGTATCGAACTTCATTCCGGCAGAAACCGGATAGTCCGAAGAATGTTTGAACATCTGGGTTACAAAGTTGTCAAATTGGACAGGGTGTTTTTTGCAGGTTTTACCAAGAAAGATCTTCCCAGGGGAAAATGGAGGCACCTCACTGAAAAAGAAATTGGCTTGCTTAAGCGACTTTGATGATTCCGGATTCTAATACCTGAAACAACCTTTTTCTGCTAAAAGTTGTTAAAACGGAATAAACAACTGCATGTACTTGTCTAATGATCATGCTAACTTTAGTATTTTTGCCAACTTTTTTACCAGTAAGTGAATGAAGAGAATCATCATCATATTTATTATTGTAGTTTCAGCTTTGCACCTGAGTTTTGCTGATGGAGATGAGGCAGGCCCGAAGGGAAAGATCAAAGGCGCCGTTGTAGATGCTAAAAGCAAAGAGCCTCTGGAATATGCTACTGTTGCCTTGTACGGGGCTTCTGACAATAAACTAATTACCGGTACGATTACAGACTATTTAGGTCACTTCAGGATCGATCAGCCTGAAACAGGGGGCTACTATCTGGTTGTCACATTCATTGGACTAAAAGATCTCAAAACAGATACTTTTCAGGTTGGAGATGAGAACGATAATGTGAATCTTGGCAATATTTTCCTCGAATCTGCTTCTGAAGACCTGGGTGAGGTTGAGGTTGTCGCAAAGAGGGCACGGATTGAATACAAGATTGACAGGAAAGTCATCAACGTTGATAAGCAAATAACTGCGGAAGCGGGTACGGCTGTTGACATTCTTGAAAATGTTCCATCAGTACAGGTAGATGTTGAAGGAAATGTAACCCTTCGCGGAAGCAGCGGATTCGCCGTACTTATTGATGGTAAACCAACAATCCTTGAACCAAGCGATGTGTTGAGACAGATACCGTCCAGCAGCATTGAAAATATCGAAATCATTACCAATCCATCCGTTAAATACGAACCCGATGGTGCAACGGGTATCATTAATATCATTACCAAAAAGAACCACCTCGACGGACTAAGTGGTATCGCCAACGCAAACGTTGGAATGTATGGCCGGTATGGCGGAGATTTCCAGTTGAATTACCGGATGAACAAATTCAACTTCATCCTTGGCGCCAATTACAATAAGCGCACAAGGCCGGGAGACGTAACCAACGAAAGGAAAACCTTTGACAATGACACGGTATATTATGTGAATTCATATGGCGAATCTGAGAGACAGTTTACCAGTGGCAGTGTCAGGGCAGGGGTTGAATACAATCCTACAAAGGATGATTTTATTTCACTTTCCGGAAGGTTAGGCCGATGGGATATGAGAAATAATTCTGTGCTTCGTTACGACGACTGGACTTTTCCCGAAACTGACTTCTACTCCTTTAACAGTCTGGATGAAACCAAACGAGGAGGCGACTATTACAGTATTGATGGTGTTTACCAGCATACTTTTAGTAAAAAGGAAGAAGATAAACCAATGAAAGGCCCCGGTCAGGGACAGCGCAAAGGATTCGGAATGAAACCTTCTATCAACCATTCATTGAAGTTTGAGTTCAATTATCGCAACCGCTACAGCGACGAGTTTACTACCAGCGAATTACATGACCTTTCAGGCACACCATTGGGTGGCACAAAAAATGTTGAAAAAGGCCCTTCAGAGTCTTTAAGGATTAACTTTGATTACACCCTGCCGGTAGGAAAGACTGACAAGTTTGAGGCAGGCTTGAGATCCAGGTCCGGCAGGAGTACAGACATCACCGAACTGTACTTATTTAATGTTGAGACAGGCAATATTGAATTTGTTCCGGAATTCAGCAACACTACCGATTATTATCGTAATATTTATGCCGCTTACGCGCTTTATGCCGGCTTTGCAGGGAAATTTGGTTACCAGGCCGGACTGAGGACGGAGTATACTGACAGGACAATCAGGATGACAGGGGAAGAAGATTTTTTACTTAACCGCTGGGACTTTTTCCCAACTATTCATCTTTCTTACAACCTCCCTTTGGATCAGCAGGTGATGGCAAGTTATTCCAGGAGGATCAACCGTCCCAGGGGATGGTGGCTGGAACCGTTCCTCACTGTTCAGGATGCATTCAACGTCAGGCGTGGGAATCCGGACCTCAAGCCTGAATACATTGATTCATACGATTTGGGATACCTCAAAAAGTTTGGCGATAATTTCCTTTCACTGGAAGGGTATTATCGTGTAACACATAACAAGGTGGAAAGGGTTTCTTCAGTCTTCACAGAAAATGTGATGCTGCGTACAATTGAAAATGTCGGTAAAGATTACTCCCTGGGCATTGAAGCAATGCTGAGCATTGGCATCTTCAAATGGTGGGATATGGATATCAGTGGGAATTTTTATAACTACAAGGTGGAAGGCGTGCTTTACGAAGAGCCGTTCAAACGAACTTCCACCAACTGGAATAGCCGTTTCAATAACACTTTCCGCCTGTGGAAGAATGGACAATTCCAGGTCAACAGCAGGTACAACAGCGCCACTGTTACAGCCCAGGGAACAAGTTCGGATTATTACACAGTGGATGCTGCTTTTAAGGTTACCTTTCTCAACAGGTCATTGTCTGCCAACCTCCAGGGACGTGATTTGCTGGGAACTTCCAGAAGGGAACGCATTTCGGAAGGGCAGGACTTCAGAACCTTCTACAACTACAATCCAAAATCTCCTGTAGTGATATTTACCATCTCTTACCGTTTCAACAATTTCAAGACAAACAGGAAATCGAATGGCAATGGAGGTGATGGTGAAGATGACTTTTAGAGGATTTGTTTTTACCTTCTGACAGCATTTCACACAACACAGCCTTTTTTCATATTCCGGCAAATTGTCACTGAATTTATTCTCGGCCTTATGTATTATACCAATTGTGGTTTATAATGCCGCAGAAAATTATAAACCTTACAATGGTTAATACCGATATAGAAATAAAGAGCTTGTCCCGAATCTCGGGAAGCAAATTGAGTGCAGCGAAAATATGTGACATTTTATTTCATAATCGGTATTACCTTTGGATGTCCAACAATATCCTATGAAGTTAAGCTGCCTTCCAATTCTATTATTCCTTCTGATCATAATCGGGTGTACCCATAAAGAAAAAATAACCACTCCTGAAGAATACACAGCCTTATACATAAATAAAGCCCTGGTAATTGATGGAGTCCTCAGCGAGGTCCAATGGGAAAGTGCAAAATGGTCAGCCCTGTTTGTTGATATTGAAAGTGACGATAAGCCGGCGCCACCTCTGAAAACAAGCATGAAAATGCTATGGGACAAACACTATCTCTACATTGCTGCCCATCTGGAAGAGACACATCTGTGGTCAACACTTACAGAAAAGGATGCCATCATTTACAGGGAAAATGATTTTGAAGTTTTTATCGACCCTGATGGTGATGGTCTGAATTACTACGAATTAGAGATCAATACACTGGGAACCATCCTTGATCTTTTTCTTAATAAACCCTATAACCAAAAAGGCAAAGCAGATCTTAAATGGGACTTCGTTGGTTTAAAGTCTGCTGTTTCACTTCAGGGCAGCCTGAATGACCCCGCCGACCAGGACAGCTCGTGGGTGGTAGAAATTGCTATTCCATGGACTTCTTTTTCTGCCAACTCCGGCAGGCCGCCGGCTAATGGAGATCAGTGGCGTATCAACTTTTCAAGGGTTCAATGGGACCTTGAGACTGCAGGTGGAGAATATTTAAAAATGAATCTTCCGGAACACAACTGGGTCTGGTCACCCCAGGGTGAGGTTAATATGCATATCCCCGGAATGTGGGGTTATCTGAACTTTGAGGGCAGAGCTGATGAGGAATTAAAAGACACTCCGGTATTTTGGTTGTGGATGGGCGCGGATAAAAAGAAAACTACTGCACAATGGGATAGCATCTTCAATACATTGGCAGATGCCGGTATTTCAGGCATTCTGATGAGTGCGGACACTATGGTTTTAAAGAAAGTCATTCCGGTGGCAGATGATTACGGGATGCAGGTCCATGCCTGGTTCTGGACCATGAACCGCAGCGATGCCAAACCTGAATGGCTTAGTGTAAACCGGTCTGGCAAATCGCTTGCTGAAGAAAAAGCTTATGTGGATTATTACAAGTTTATGTGCCCGGCACTGCCAGAGGTAAAGGAATTCATCAAATCAAAAATGGAGGAGCTGATGGCAATGGAAGGGCTGAAAGGAATCCACATGGATTACATTAGATACGTAGATGCGATATTACCGGTAGGTCTCTGGAAAAAATACGGATTGGTACAGGACCACATTATGCCTGAGTTTGATTATGGTTATCACCCGCGCATGAGAAATCTTTTTTCTGAAAAATATGGATATGATCCATTGGAATCGAAGAATCCGGGTGCTGATTCTCTATGGTTGGATTTTCGGTTGGTTGAACTCAATAAAACTGTGATCGGCTTACGGGATTTTGTTAACAGCAGTGGCCTCGATATTACAGCAGCCGTTTTCCCAACACCACGGATGTCAAGGAAAATGGTGAGGCAGGATTGGGGAACATGGGGATTGGATTACTATTTTCCCATGGTTTACCACAACTTTTATAATGAGGATATTGAATGGATCAGGAAAGTTATGGAAGAAAATAAATCTGCTCTGCCTCCCGATTCGAAGATATTCTGCGGATTGTTTTTGCCGGCTCTTAAAAAAGCCAATGACCTGACCCTGACCATGAAATCTGCATTTAAAGGTGGAGCTGACGGGATAGCATTTTTCGACTTGAATAGTTTATCCGACAATCAATTGAAGCAAATCAAGAACTTCAAAAAAGATTCCGGCCGTTGATTACTTTTACCAAAGTCGCTTATTCTTCAGGATAAAACGTCCGGATGTAATTCACCACATGCCAGATATCTTCTTCATCGATCAGCCTTTCATATGCATGCATCTCATCTCTTCCGATCAAAATCTTGTAGTAAACCTCACCATCCTTTTGCGTATCCAGATCATCCAGTGTGAGATCACTGGGATTTACATCCAGTGTTTTTGAGGTTAAGCCATCACCCATACCCGTTTCACCATGGCAGGTTTTACAGTGCGTTGCGTAAAATGATTCCCCAATTGACAGCGAACTTTTATCGGCCTCGAAAGGGTTTTCCATTTTTTGGTATTCATCAGGCACTACCCAGGGATTGTTCACCTGCGAATACATACTTAAAGAGGAAATCAGGAAAATGGATAGCAGGAAAATAGTTTTTCTTATCATCTCAGTTGTTTTTTGCCAAGGGCATCCCTTTGGCATAGTTTACCGTAAAAATAAAAAAAGGAAGCAACTATTCCTAATTGCTTCCTGGAGTGTTTTGAAAAATGCTCTGATTCTTACTGACCAGGCGTATTGTACTAGAACTTTTATTCTACACTCATTTCCTTCATAAGAACTGAAAGCTCATCTTCTGCTGAAACTACAACATCACGATACTCTTCAATGAGTTGAAACCAGGTTCCTTCGCCGTGCACCTCTTCATAATCTTTTTTCATGCTATGATCTTCATCTAGGAAGGCCCATTTGTCAAACATCACCTCTATCGCTACATCCCTGCCATCCTTGTTTTCGAACCTGTTCCAGTAAACTGAGAAATTCCGGTCATATTTTTTCTCTTTGTACACTTCAGCAACTTTTTTCAATATTGCTTTGAAACGATAGTTCTCACCAGGTTTGATGTCGAATATTGTAAAGACAACTTTCTCACCTGATTTGAATTCTTCAGGAAAGTAAGAATGCTTCTCGTCTTCCTTCCAATACTCATTGGCAACTACTTTGAAATAGGGACCAATCGCCTTATCCCAATCCGAATCGTGGTCTTTACCTGCCGGACGGTTATCATAGTCGGTAAATGTTCCGGGATACATTACCCACACCCAGGTTCCCATCATGCTGCCGGTAAGGGTTGACCATACTGATGCTTTAAAAGGATCTTCTGCATGGTACTTTTTGTTGTGTTGGGCGATTGCCTTTGATGCTGCCTCAAGGTCAGCGCCGGGAATTGGTTTCATATAAACCAGTTCCATCATTTTGTAATCCGATTGCCCGAAAGCGATCATTGCAGCCGCAATAAACATTGCAGCAGATAAAATAATTCTTCTCATGTTTTAGTGATTTTTAATTGTTTTAATTTATGAATAGTTTGGTCGCGCTCAAAAATAAATATTAAACGCTTCAGAAGAAATGATTTAACAGTTAGTTAACAAAATAGTGGAAAAGGAAGTTTTGATTACGCTTGCTTTCCGGGCCAGTATCTGGGGTATCGTAGGTATGATTCTTTCCGCTTACCTGATTCACTAAACTTAAAAGATTCCGAACAAAAAGATATTTTCGACTTCCTTCGCCGAAAGAAAAATAAAAATAAACTGAGAAATACATAAATAAATACGATTCTTTTAATTTTATCGTTCGGCTAGTGGATAAATAATATCTGTCAATGTGGTTCAAACGCTTTTTGAAAATATTGTTGTTATTAGTTCTGGC